>JANNYY010000400.1:0-5729 GCA_031410355.1 Chitinophagaceae bacterium
TTAATGGGACCTTTTTGTATGGCAACACTGCCAATGCCTCCAAAAATGGTATTTCGTTAAAAATCTTGCAGGAATATTTTCAATCCATTCCTGCCATAAACCAGTTATTTATTTCCGAAGCCGGGCCGTCAAAAGAGTTTAGAACGGAATTTATAAAAACCCTTATTCAAAACTCACCCGAAGTGGCCAGTATACTAAATAAAAACAGGGTTATTATAGTGCCAAATGAAATGGGTCAAGATGGTGTAACATGTGACGGTGTTGCCATACAAAAAGGTCCCATTAATTATTATATAACGTCATTGAAATTTGATTATTTTGAACAACCGGTTAATATTTTTGATCTTTTCGATGAAGAAAAATCCAGCAATGTAGCGTATAACATAAAAAAGAAAGCTTACGCTTGCAAGTCATACGATTATTTTGATATCTTTTTCGAAAGAAAATTTCTGAAAGAATACAAAGAAATTTTTGACGATGCAGCAGGGGAAACACGGGGCGTGGGCCTTAAAACAAAAGAATTAAGATCGGCAGCTAACTTTTCAGGTAAGCAATATGCCCTGGTTGTTGGTACCAATAACTATAAGGGTGAGGGATGGAAGAAACTTCCGAATGCCATTAATGATGCAAGGGCAGTAACTGATATGCTGGCACAGGGCTATGGCTTTGAAGTGCAGTTGCTGGAAGACAAACCCATGGACTCTATTTATAAAGCCATTGGCGAATACTACCGTAAACTTAATCCCACTGACCAATTGGTTCTGTATTTTGCAGGGCATGGTGATATGGAAGACGAATTTATGGACGATGGTTTTATTGTTTGTGCCGATTCCAAGTCAAGGGCCGATGACCCGGCAAGAAACACGTACATACAATATGTGAAACTGCAGAAGATGATCAACAAAATTCCTGCACGCCAAATACTGGTTATGCTGGATGTTTGTCATGGAGGCGCATTCAATCAAAAAAGAAGCGATCCAGGTAAAACCATAACCAACAGAAATGTGCGCCAGTTCCTGGTTGACCAGTCGCAATATACCTGCAGAAAATTTTTATCTTCTGTGGGTAATGAAGAAGCTTTTGATGGCAAACCCGGTGAGCATTCTCCGTTTGCAAAATTATTGTTGCAGGTTTTAAATGCTAAAGGAAAAGAAACCAATGGCATCATCACCCTTAGCGATATTTTTTCGGTATTGCAGATAAGCAGCATGAATGAAACCGCCACCCTAAAAATATCTCCCCAAAAAGATGGATTTGGAAATGACAATCCGCAAAGTGATTTTATTTTGATACCGGTAGAGAAGGAGCTGGTAAAGCAATAGCAGGGACAAACCCTAATGACACAACTTTTTAATTATATTTGAAACACTAACACTAATAAAAAAACATGAAACTTAATCCGCTAACTTATTTATGCGCTTTTGCGCTTATCATTATTATTGCTTACGGCTGCAAAACCACGGCCAACAGCCTTGCACTTAAGGACGAGGATGCAAAAATAAAAGTACAGGAAAGCCCGGATGCACTCAGTTACCGGTCCATAAAAAGCCAGCAGGTGCTTACATTTGCTGACCGCGGCACCAAGGCCAGGGGCCTTGTACTTGGGCCGCTGCTGGGCAGTGCTGTATCACTTGGCACCGATGCGGTAAAAAAAATGATTGCGAAAGACCGGGAGAAATATATTGCAAACTATGATTTTGCACTTACCGATCTTTATTTTTACGACCAGTTATCTACCGAAAGCGTTTTTGACCCCGTTGGCCTGCAGTTCAGCGGCTTTACTTTGGTAAGAACATTTACCAATGATAATGGCCAGACTGATACCGCCTTTATTGCCCGGTTCAACCTGGATACAACTTCCACCAACGAGATCATCAATAACTCCATCTTTCGGCTTAGAGTAAAAGACCTTAAGATTCTTTATACAAAAGCAAAAATGACGGCGGCCCAGAAAAATACTATTAATATGGATATCGAAATATCTTTTCGCACAACTTATGTAAATGAGCTTGGGCAGTTATTTGATAATGTGGAACTGGGTAAATTTTATTTACTGCTGCGCAAAGCACCCATGGATAAAACCAGCCCCGGGTACAATACCTTTTATGAAAATTTGAAAGACAGTGCGCTTGATGGCAGGAGTTTTATTGTACCACGGTCTTTTGGTTATTATAAAGCCAAGGATGGCAGCGTGGCAAAATCATACAGCCAGGGCGCATATTCCATAACCGCAAAAGTTACCGAAACTGCCAAAGATAAATTTGTAACGAAGATATTGGTAGCGAACAGCGACAATATTATTGATATGCTGGGTAAGGGGGCGAAGAAGGCGTTGGTGAAGTAAAAACTGAAACTAAATTTCTAAATTAAAAGGATCTGTTGAAATGCACCCCGCTTGCCAAAAGGTATTGGAAGCCGCATTAATAGTTATACCTTTTGTAAAACTCACATATGCTATTGAAGACCATACTCTCTTTTTTCCTTGTTTGGTTTTTATCATTCAATGTATGTTTTGCGCAGCAAACCCGACTGGTTTTGCCGTTTGGACATACTCAAAATATTACTTCTGCAAGATTTAGCAATGATGGAAAATTAATCTTAACAGCATCAGAAGATAGTACAGCAATAATTTGGGATGTGGCTTCCGAAAAGCAGCTTTATGCATTAAAGGGCCACAAAATTGATGTACAAATAGCGAGAACAAGCTATGATGAAAAATATATAATTACTTGCTCTTCTGACAGCACAGCACGGATCTGGGATGAAAAAACGGGAGACTCTATCCAGGTTATTAAACATTCGGGTGCTGTTGCAAATGCTTTTTTTTTAAAACAAAACAACTTATTGATAACAGTAACTGAGGATAGTGTTTTTTTATGGAAATGGAATGCGGGCCGCTGGATCTTACATGATTCGTTTAGCGGCGGGGTATTTCAGTGGAAAGAAAATGAATTGTTGTATAAAAAGAAAGACAGCCTGTTGTTATTTAATAGTGAATATAATACGGTCATCCAAGTCAAAATTAAACCCGGTTATACCTATTTAGATGCTTACCTGTCTCCATTTAAATATGTAATTACCTCCGAAGATTCGGGCAATATAAAACTGTACGACAGGAAGACAGGCAATTTTTTAAAACAGGTAAATTTACTGGCTAAAAATGAACGAATTGATTTTCCTGCATTTGATAAGGATGAATCAAAAATGTATTATAAGCCACGATACTTCAGTAAAAATAGCCGCGATGAAACGGTAACGTACGGTGATGATTCCTTATCTGTTGTTGACCTTACTACCGGCAGGGAGGTAAAGGTATTGACTGCCGGAGGAGACTTGGTGTATAATATCGGAACAGATAACCTTTTAATTACTCAAAGCAGTAACTGGTCTGACTCGTCTTATATTTACTCTCTCAGCGAAAAAAAAATAGTGAAAAAAATAGACGGTTTTTTAGCTAAAATAAACACAACAAATAATTTCATTTTGTCGGTCGAATGGAAAAAGGTTTTGCTAACCCGCCTTCCTGGTTACTCATCTTCTTTACTGGAAACTAAAGCGCTTGAGTCCAAAATATTGATCAACGATACCATACTGCAAACCAAATTTTCGAATGCCCCCACTTCAGCTTTTACCTGGAACTACCAGTCAAATAAGTTTTTGTTGGCTAAGGACAGTATAAGGCTGGATGACAAAGACCGTTTAACTCATTCCGAAATGCCAGCAGCCGGGTATATTTCTATGCTTGGTGTGCAGTTTTATGATGAAAGCCCCAAAGATTATATGATTAGTATTAACCCTGACAAAAGTTTCTTATTACGGAAGAAAGATGGCAATATACTATTTGAGGATACAATAAGGGCGATAAGAGAGATTAAGGTACATGAACCGTCTCAAACATTTGCTGTAATAAGTAAAGCATATTGTCGAATTTTCTCTTTAAAAACAGGGGATTCGCTTTTTACCCTGGCGACATTTTCAAATCCCAGCCAGTCCAATCAGGTCCGACCTGTATCTGTTAATGGCGGCATTCGCAGCGTAACATCTAATAAATTAATCACGAAATATAACAGGGGCTTTAAACAGAATGGCTTTGCAATGGGCATAAAACACTATTATTTTAATAAAAGTGGAACTCATTTTTATGAAATTGATGGCACCCGTAACAATACAGGTTATCTTTTTAATAGTATGAAGGTTTGGAACGTAGCCGATGGTAAACTATTTGGATACTTCAGAAATGTAAAAAATCATGGAAAATATTCTACTGCTGATGATGGCGACACAGTAACTGTTTACAACCCCGAATTTACAAAAGTAGTGTTGGCCGTTAAATTAAACAAGAATTTAAAGCAGGCCATTTGTTTTGAAAATAAACTGCTTTTGAAATATGAAGATGATGTTGAAATATATGATATACACTCCGGGATACTTGAAAAGCAAATACCGGGAAACGGGGGATTTGGAAAATTAATTTATGATTCGGTACGCAAACAATTTATCGGACTTTTTGCCAAAAAAATTATTCTGTATAACCAGCAGTTTATTCCTCAGCAAACAATTTACAGCAATAATTTGCCCTTAGGCACTACTTACCGGTTCATAAAAAATAATGAACTGCTACTAATAGAATCATACAACTATTTTACAGTTTTTAGCCTTTTGTCGAAAAGGTATTTTCATTTGTTTTTTCTTGATTATGATAATTGGATCGTGCTTGATGGAAACGGAAATTTTGACGGCACCGAAGCTGCAAGAAAGACATTATACCTGACCTGTGGCTCGGAGGTAGTAGATCTCGACCAGGTAAAAGACCAGCTATGGGTGCCCAACCTCGCCGAAAGAATAATGAAAGACGAAACCATCAATGCAAAAACACTGGATGAACTGAATATTTGTGGATTAACACCTGAGGTAGAAGATGCAAGCAACAAAGCCGGTGAATATCATTTTAAAATAAAACCACGCCGGGGTGGCCTGGGCGAAACGGTTTTATTGGTAAATGGTATCGAAGCAAAAAGATATAAATCTTCGGCATTAAAAAAGAACGGTGAAGTGTATGACCTGGTCATCAATAAAGATGAGCTTAGAAACTTTCTTATAGCCGGAAAAGAAAATCCTGTAACAGTAAAAGCTTACACGGCTGATAATGCCATTTCTTCCCGTGGCGTAAAGATCAACGAAGACAAAACAAAAGAATTTGCCAGCCCACCCAACTTATATGCTGTTATGATTGGTGTAAGTGAGTACAAAGGCGATGAACTGGATCTTAAATATGCGGCCAAAGATGCTACCGATATTTCGGCCGCTGTTGGCAACGCTGCAAAAAAATTATTGAATGCAGATGGTAAGGAACATGTATTTATGTATAATCTTACCACAGCAACAGAACGTTACCAGCTTCCTGAAAAGAACAGTATTAAAAAATTGCTGGAAGAGATAGGAAAGAAAGCAACGGCCAATGACATCCTGCTGATATTTTTTGCAGGCCATGGTATAATGACAGGAGAAGCAGATAAAAAACAATTTTATTTTTTAACAGCCGATGCCTCCAAAGCTGCTGCGGTTAGTGCTGTTGGCGATGTTGGCATCAGTACAGCTGAACTTACTGAATGGATGAAGCCGCAAAACATACAGGCACAAAAACGTATTTTAATTTTTGATGCCTGCAACAGCGGCCAGGCCATTAAGGATTTTGTAAAAATGGGTACTGGCGATCAGAATTATATTGC
>JANNYY010000401.1:0-9804 GCA_031410355.1 Chitinophagaceae bacterium
CACCATTGCCGCACAGTTTAACGATGCCGGTGTAAATGAATTGTTTGAAAGGCTGATGGAAAAAGTAGCAGAGAAATGTGGCGTAAAATTCAGCGGCGATATAAAACATCATGCACATACAAAAGATACATTCAGCCAGTCGACAATTATACCACCTAAGCGAGTAAGATACCTGGCGGAAATTGCTGAAACCATAAAGGCTTATGATGAATGGGTTATTGAGCAATCAACAATTATGAGTAAATTGTATCAGCTAAAAGGTGTGATAGAAATGCTGGAGAATAAAAAAACTGACTAACATGGAAATGATTAAAAATCTTCAAATCAATAATTATAAATCAATTAATCAGCTTGATTTGAATTGCAGTAGGATAAATGTTTTAATTGGAGAACCAAATTCAGGAAAATCCAATATTCTTGAGGCTTTGGATTTGTCTTTTTTATCGTGGTTAATGGCATCAAACCAAGGGCATAGAAAGGCAGGCTTTGATGAAGTGCGGCTTCAGGATTTATTCCGTGTGGATAAAGTAGAAAGGTTATTTCATCTGGGAGGGTTATCAAAACCGATTTCTATTCTACATAATGGATTTTCTATAGAAACATTCTTAGAGTTTATTTCAGACGATGATAAGAATATGTATAAATGGAG
This sequence comes from Chitinophagaceae bacterium, assembly GCA_031410355.1. Taxonomy (GTDB): domain Bacteria; phylum Bacteroidota; class Bacteroidia; order Chitinophagales; family Chitinophagaceae; genus Ferruginibacter. Next base: position 650 of record JANNYY010000401.1, read on the forward strand.
TAATTCAAATGGGAGTTTCACAGAATTTGATAATGATTTTATTCCTGTGGAAGGATCACATTTTTATAGTACACCAATTGTTCCTTATCGTTTTAAAGATAATATCCAGTTTCATGATACCGGAAATTACATCTCAAATTTAAAACCTGTTTATGGTAACAATATCTCCAATGTAATACTACATAATAAATCATTACAGAATACTATAAAAGATTTTACTCAAGATTATGGATTTGAATTAAATATTGATACATCAACCAGTCAAATACTGATACAAATAAGATTAAATGAAGGATTAGTGTATTCAATACCTTACAAAGGGCTTGCTGATACTTTCAAAAGATTCTTATTTTATATAGCTGCAATAGGATATAGTAAAGGTACAGTCATTACTCTTGACGAACCTGATGCACATTCCTTTCCTAAATATGTAAGTTACTTGGCAGATGAAATTATTAAGTCAGTAAATAAGCAGTTTTTTATTGCAACACATAGTCCATACCTATTAAATAATCTAATAGAGAATACACCTGCTGATGAACTGGCAGTATTTGTATGTGGATATGATAAAAATAAATCTGAGACATTTGTAAAGAAGTTAACACAAGAGGATTTATCAGAATTGATTGATTATGGGGTTGATATTTTCTTTAATATTAATAAGTATTTAGATGACAGAATTGAATATAGTTCCTGAATGTTATATTGATACAAAAATTGCAGAAATAGTTGGTCAGGCTAAAAGAAAATATAATCACCAGCATGGATGTGGCGATGTGTCAAACGTATTGCAAGGAAAGCTAAAAGATAAAATTGCTTTAGGAATTATAGATGAAGATCAAAACAAAGGACCTGTTCCAAAATATTTTTTGGAGTTTGATTTAGTATTGCAGGAAAATAATCTTATTTTAAAAAAGCATAAAACCCGTAAGCAATATCTCATTTTAGTATGTCCGGAAATAGAAGAATGGCTATTTGAAGATTCAAAAAAAGTAGGTTTAAATCCTTCTGATTTAGAGTATAATCTTCCCCCAAATTTTAAGGATTTTATTAGTATTTCTAAAGAAAAAGATATTGACAGAAACGAAGGGTTTAAAAAATTCATTAAAGTGCTAATAAGAAAAAAGGCTCCTTCAATAACAACTTTAAAAAAATGGATTGAATTGTTTAAAATTGACGAGTTAGATACTTTACCTAATAAATAATATTATGATCGAAGAACTAAAGAAAATATATCAGGAATTAGAATCTACAGTGCACCCTGATTGTAAAAAGTTAGTAGAAAACTGGCCTGCTGTTTTAGAGCGTTACAAAAAAGAATTTTACGAATTTAAAGTAAGAGATAAAGTAATTAAGCAACCGCTTACTTATAAAAGTTTATCAGGCACGGTACTGTCAAAAGTTATCTTACCAAAATATAAAGACTGGGGTGATATTTTAAAATGGCAGTTGCAGGAAAATGTACCGGGTGAGTTTCCGTTTACCGCAGGCGTGTTTCCCATAAAGCGTGAAGGAGAAGACCCAACACGTATGTTTGCCGGCGAAGGCGGGCCAGAAAGAACAAACAGGCGGTTTCATTATGTAAGCCTGGGCCAGTCTGCAAAGCGCCTCAGCACGGCATTTGACAGTGTAACGCTGTACGGCGAAAATCCTGATCACCGCCCCGATATTTATGGCAAAGTGGGTAACAGCGGTGTAAGCATTGCCTCAGTTGATGACGCAAAAAAATTATACAGTGGTTTTGATCTTTGCGATGCAAAAACTTCTGTAAGCATGACCATTAATGGCCCGGCACCCATGCTGCTTGCATTTTTTATGAATGCGGCCATTGACCAGCAATGCGAAAAATATATAATTGAAAATGATCTAAGAGAAGAAATAAACAAACTCATTGAATCAAAATTCGACATAGAAAAATTGCCTAAATATTTAGGTGTAGATGGACAACCTGTTCATCATAAAACATTACAACATATCGCAGATGCTGTTGAAGGGAAAAAAGAAAAGCCCAATTTAGCAGTATCCAAAGAACCCCCCTTGGGGGGCAGGGGGGCTGGGTTTCTTCCCGAAGGAAATGATGGTTTAGGTTTACGCCTGTTAGGTTTAAGCGGCTCAGATGTTTTACCGGCGGATGTGTATGAACAAATTAAGGCAAAAGCTTTAGCAACTGTAAGAGGCACTGTGCAGGCCGATATTTTAAAAGAGGACCAGGCACAAAACACCTGCATCTTCTCTACAGAGTTTGCATTAAAACTGATGGGAGATGTGCAGGAATATTTTATAAATAACCAGGTGCAGAATTTTTACAGTGTAAGTATCAGTGGTTATCATATTGCAGAGGCTGGCGCAAATCCAATTACGCAACTAGCTTTTACTTTATCAAACGGGTTTACGTATGTAGAATATTATTTAAGCCGCGGCATGAACATTGATGACTTTGCACCAAACCTGTCTTTCTTTTTCAGCAATGGTATGGACCCTGAGTATAGTGTTATTGGCAGAGTTGCCAGGAGGATTTGGGCAAAGGCCATGAAAAATAAATACAAGGCTAACAGCCGTTCTCAAAAATTAAAATATCATATTCAAACTTCGGGGCGCTCCCTGCATGCACAGGAAATTGACTTTAATGACATACGCACAACCCTGCAGGCATTGTATGCCATTTATGATAATTGCAATTCGTTACACACTAACGCTTATGATGAGGCCATTACAACGCCAACCGAAGAAAGTGTTCGCAGGGCCATGGCTATCCAGTTAATCATTAACCGCGAACTGGGTACTGCCAAAAATGAAAATCCCAACCAGGGCGCTTTCTTAATTGAAGAGATGACAGATATTGTGGAAGAAGCAGTGATGGCCGAGTTTCACCGCTTAACAGAACGTGGCGGGGTGTTAGGAGCGATGGAACGCATGTACCAGCGTAATAAAATACAGGAAGAAAGTTTATACTACGAAACCTTAAAACACACAGGAGAATACCCGATTGTGGGTGTAAATACTTTCTTAAATAAAAAAGGAAGCCCAACCATTTTACCAACCGAAGTGATCCGTTCTACTACCGAAGAAAAAGAATTTCAGATAACAACCCTGCAGGCATTTCATAAGCGACACGAAGATAAAAGTGCGGCAATGCTGCAACGTTTACAACAGGCAGCCATTAATAATGAAAACTTATTTGCCGAATTGATGGAGACGGTAAAGTATTGTTCGCTGGGACAGATCACCAATGCATTGTATGCCGTTGGCGGGCAATACAGAAGAAATATGTAATGCTCATGTTTTAATTTTAAAATAAAAGCCAACTCATTTTTTTTATAAAAGTTTGAGTTGGCTTTATGATAAAGATATTTTTATTTACCTAAAGGAATTGTAAGCGAAAGCTTAAATTGCCTGGTGCGGCTATTAGCAAAATTATTTTGAAATCCGGGAATATTAATACGATCCGTTGATGTTTTTAATTTCATTTTCCTGGCTTCACGTTTCAGGTTATCGGCTTTATTGGTAAAAGCAATACTGCTTAATGCTATTCCTAATCCAATCAATGTTCCTGCAGCGCCAACAACAATTTCGGCAGTGTGTTTTTTTGTACTGTATCCAATAAAATTACCATTTTGGTCATAAACAGCATTACCATCATCTATTTCATTTTGTAAAAGGCCATAAATTAAAGTGCCAATTCCACCTGCTGCTATTACCGGCCCGGTAGAAACCATTATAATACTTGTTGTTCTTGCCCTGCGGGATTGTTTTATCAGCTCATCATAAGATTTTGAATCCGATATTTGGGCAAGGCCGGAAAAAGCTAATAACAGTAATGTTAAGCTTGTAAAGATTTTTTTTCCCGCCTTGCGGGATTTCACTTCTTTCAACATTTTTTCATCTTTTTTATTATTGAATAGGAATAAAGATAAGGGAATATTTATTTCAGGGGAAGATAAACAGGGGAGATTTAAAATGCATCCGCCAGTCTTAAAAATTACAGTGTCATAATTTTTTTTAAATAGTTTGCATTTAGGAAAAGAATAATCTATCTTTTCAGCCGGTTCCAATGCTGTGGCTTTATTTGTGGCCACAGTATTTTTATTATTACGTAAAATTTTTAAACATGAAAAGAGTATTATTTTTTGCAGGTATTGTAATCTTTCTTGCCAGCTGTAACAACAAATCTGAAAGTACTGCAGGCACAACAGACACAACCAAAACCACTGCTTCGGCTACTGAAGAACTGGTTTACCCTTACACACTGGGAGAAACTTACAAAGACTGGCAACCCGGCGATAAGCAGCATGCGGTAACTGTTATGAAAGGATTAAAGGCATTTGAAACAGGCGATATAGATGCCTGTGTTGCCACATTTGGTGACAGTGTTGATCTTAAGTTTGATTATTTTCATGCAAAACTCAGCAACGACAGCCTGAAAAAATTCTTTACACAACAAAGGGGCGATTACAATAATTTAACCATACACATGGGAGATTGGGAATCTGTAATATCGAAAGATAAAAAAACAGAGTATGTTACTATGTGGTATAAGGAAGTATGGACCGATAAAAAAGGAAAAACAGACTCTCTGGGGATAGTTGATGATGCGAAAATTGTGAATGGTAAAATTGTGGAACTGGATGAAAAAATTCAGCATTATCCGGTAAAAAAATAGTAAACCATAAGTATAAACAACTCCCGGCTTTACATACCGGGAGCTGTTTTTTATTAGCCCATTCAGCTCAATTCAGTTCTTCACAAAAATAACCGGCATCAACAATAATTTGTTCTACTTCTTTAGCAGGAATATTTTCTGAAACTACCCGTAAAATATTATCACAGTCGTGCAGGTCCACATTCCATTCTTTTATGTAAGGATGCAGGTTTAATGATGGCCTTACTTTACTAATATGTTTTGTGTTGGAAAGATTGGTTTTAAAAACAAGGATACCCCCTCCGCCCCCTGAAGGGGGAACTTTGGAGCCTGATGAAATAAAAGCCTTGTCTTTTGTATCGGCCATTTTATATTTAATAATCTAAAGGTTTTTATAATTTGAAATCTTGCAAGTATCAGGGTCTTTTAGTTCCCCCTTCAGGGGGCAGAGGGGGTTTGCGGGGTTTCCGGGGCTTCCTGTCTTCCCCATCTCCCTCCACACCTGTTCTTCCACTCTGCTTTAAATTTTTCTCTTTCTTCAGGTGTCATGGTGTCCCAGCGTTGTTTCATTTTTTCTTTCCATGCCGGGCTGCCTCTCCAGCGGCCACCCCCTGCAAAGCCGCCAAATAATATTTTACTTAGTACTAAAATGCCTAATGCCTGTAAAAAGGTAATGGCTTTTACACCAATCACTGCCGGTAAAATATTATTCCATAAACTCATTACCACAAAACCAAATATTAGTATTGCAATAGTGCCGAATAATAATATCATCAATCCTTTTTTAATCCACAACTTTTTCATTGTATGTAATTTTTCTGTTTTAATAATTTAATAATTCATCTTTTAATACACGCAAACGCTCTCTTAAATGCAATACTGCATAACGTTTCCGGCTGATAAGCGTGGCCACGCTTTCTCCCGTTTCTGCTGCTATATCTTTAAAAGGCATGCCTTCTATTTCAGTCTTAATAAAAACCTCCCTTTGTGCAACCGGCAATTCATCCAGTGCCGCCTGTAATTCTTCCCAAAAAATAGTTCGCAGGTATTCTGTTTCGGGTGTACTGTCAGATGGCAGAAACATTTCTTTCCAGTTAAAATTATCATCATCAGTTTCAGCATTCCTGAAAATATCATCGGCCAGGGGCAATTTGTGTTTACGGTAATTATCTGTTATTTTATTGCGGGCTACTTTATACAACCAGCCCGTTGCCTGTTCTATAGGCTCAGCATTGCCGGCAAACTGGTAAAAAACCTGCTGCAGTATATCTTCCGCATCTTCGGTACTGGCCACCCTTTGTTTAATAAAGCCAAACAAACGTTTGCTTATTGTTTTAATGGTATTGGTAATATTTTTATTACGCTCTGCAGTCATTTCTATGGCTAATGTCATGGCTTCATCTTTCTATAATATAAAAGACGAACAGACATTTAAAATGTTTTAAAGAAAGGAAAATAATTTTTAAGATAGCATTTCCTGCTCTAAATAAACTAAAAAAAATCAGTAGCGAAAATCAAGTACCGCATTACGGCCATACCTGCTATGGGGTTGTATGGATGCGGCAACCTTTGCATAGCTGGTAAAGCACACCATCCGGTGGCCAAGGCTTGGAATGCCTTCATCAATCAGGAGGGATAAAATAATGTCGAGTGGGTCTGAATGCCCGTAATCGCAACACTCTCCGTTAAAAGATGTTTTTGCCTGGCAGTCTTTGTTTTGGCGGATATGGCCTACATAGCCCGCAATTCCTGAACTGGTTGCATGGCATTTGGCGCTTTCAAAGCAATCTTTATCAGCGGTTAGTATATTCAGCGGTTCCATTTGCTCTAATGTTTTAACCAGCGAAATAAAGTAAAAACTATCTTCTGCCAGGTAACCATTGCCTGATGCTTCAGGATATTTTTTTAATACTGTTTTTACAAAAAGAGCCGGGTAGGCACGGATAAGATTCAGGATATAAATAACGTCTTTTTCACCCTTACTCAAATATGCAGCAGTAACTGCCGTATTGCATTTACTGTACTTTACATCATTCCATACATTACTATACGATGCCAATGGCGAAACAGAAGCTGTACTTACATTATAAGTTTGGGAAAAAACATTTCCTGTAAAAAACAATAAAAATGCAGTGCAGTAATATTTCATTTGCCGGGGATTCTAATACTTTACGGCAATCTGCTTTTTTTATTGTGTATAAAAACACAAAGGTTTTATTTTACGAAAGCATTAACAATTAATACGTGTTGGTCATATCCTCATCCACACAGATAATATAATCTGCCTTGTCTTTATTTTCGGCAAGCAGTTGTTTAATATTTTTTTGAGATACGGTTGTAATGGTTGCATACTTCAGGTCGGGCCGTTTTCTTTTTAAATACCAGTTAATGCCATCGTAATTTTCTGAATGAAAAGAACCGTTGTAATGTATGAAAAGTGAACCGGGTTTAAAATTTTGTAAAATAAAATATGCCATGGTAGCATCTTTGGTGGCCTGGGCTTTTGGCATATTTGTTCCTCCGTGTCCGCCCATCATTTCCAGCATTTTTACATAGCCGGGCAGTTGGGCATCGTAATCCATCGGTAAGGGTGCCATCCAGGTTTTTTCCAGGGCCGATAAAGTATCCAGTGCTTCAAATCCTTTTTTTGAAACCAATGAGGCATACCGGCGTGGAATATTGGTGGCCACAAAAACAGCTTTTTTTTCTTTGGCAAAATTTACAATGGGCGCATAATCTGTTTTGTAATTGCTCCAGAGCCGGGCGGCAGAATCAAGCCCTTTGGCGGTTATTTTGCCCGAGAGGTAATCATTTAATGCCTGCTGGTTATCGGCCTCAAACATTTCGGCCCCAAAAATTAAATTTCGCTTTTCGCTTAAATCCTTTGCCACGGCTAACTCAAGCCAGTGAGCAATGGCGTTGTTGTGCAACTCGCCAAACAACACAATATCTTTTTTTGCCAATTGCTTTATCATTTTTTTATAAGAAATTTTTTTGCCATTGGCATTATATAAAATGTAGGCTGGCTTTTGCTGGGCAAAGATGAATGAAGCGCAGAGCAACAGTGCAACAACCAGTAAATATTTTTTCATTGTATTTGTTTAATTGAAAGATAAAGAGATTAAAAGAAAGTTTCACAATAAACTATAAAATCACTTTAAATCCTGCTTCTGTGCCCCGGTAAAAAAATAATGAAATTTTAATGTCAGGAACAATTAAGTTAATCGTATTTTCAACAACTATAAATTTTCAACTTTAAAAAAAATGAATCTATGGCTTCAACAAAATCTTATGCAGCACAGGATGCAACTACTCCGCTTGCTCCTTTTACAATTAACAGGAGGGATCCCAAACCACACGATGTACAAATTGATATTAAGTATTGCGGCGTTTGCCACAGCGACCTTCATTTTGCCCGTAACGACTGGGGCATGACGGTTTATCCCATTGTGCCCGGCCATGAAATTGTTGGCGTAGTTACTGCCATAGGCGATCATGTTAAAAAATTCAAGGTGGGCGACCTGGCCGCTATTGGTTGCCTGGTTGACAGTTGCCGCGACTGCGATAACTGCAAAGATGGTTTGGAACAATATTGCAGCAATGGATGGGTGGGTACTTACGGCGGCATGGAAAAAGATGGCAGTGGTGCTACACATGGAGGTTACAGCAAAGTGATACTGGCGCATGAAGATTTTGTTTTAAGCATTTCTGATAAACAACCTTTGGAAGCTGTTGCACCTTTGCTTTGTGCTGGCATTACCACTTACTCACCTTTGCGCCACTGGAAAATTGGCAAGGGACATAAAGTAGGTATTTTAGGATTAGGTGGCCTGGGCCACATGGGTGTAAAGCTGGCGGTATCAATGGGTGCCGAAGTTACCATGTTAAGCCATACGCCTTCAAAGGAAGCTGATGCAAAAAGGCTGGGCGCACATAAATTTGTTTTAACAAGTGATGAAGCACAGGCAAAATCAGTTGCCAATTATTTTGATTTTATTTTTGATACGGTATCTGCCCCGCATGACTATAATATTTATTTAGGTATGCTTAAAACAAACGGCAATATGGTGTGTGTAGGTGTTCCGCCTCCCGGAGAACCGGTAGCTCCTTTTAACCTTATTTTTCAAAGAAGAAGCCTTGCCGGATCTTTAATTGGCGGCCTGCCCGAAACACAGGAAATGCTGGACTACTGCGCTGAACATAATATTGTAAGTGATGTGGAAGTGATAGCCATGAAAGATATTAATGAGGCTTATGAAAGAATGTTGAAAGGCGATGTGAGGTATAGGTTTGTGATTGATATGGCAACATTGTAATGTGCAAATTGGCAAATATGCAAATGTGCAAATGGAGGAAGAGGAAAAAATGATAAAGAAGAGCTGTCGTTGGGGGCAGCTTTTTCTTTTGGATGTAAAAGATAAAAGAGTTTTTTTGGTGCTTATATACTCCGGCCAAATCATATTGACGCATCAAATGCATCTATGATCAACTGGTTCATGCCACCCGGATATTTCAG
>JANNYY010000402.1:0-2047 GCA_031410355.1 Chitinophagaceae bacterium
GGATCTTTTTATCAGCAACGGAATTCCCAAAAGGTTAAATGATATTGATTACATAAACTACATGGTTGATGACGGGATGCAGGAAAAAATACAGGGACAAAGCCTGGATGAAAGCGATATGGCTATGATCAATAAGTTTCCGGAAATAAAATTACCCAACCGCTTTTTTAAAAATAACGGTGATGCCAGGTTCGAAGACGTAAGTAATAATATTGCGGGCAATCCAAATTCTTTCAGTAACGGGGCTATTTATGCCGACCTGGACAATGACGGCGATCTTGACATAGTAGCAAATAATATCTGGAGTCCGGTGCTGTTATATAAAAATGAAACGTCAAAAAATAATTACATCAATCTTAATTTAAAAGGGTCTTCTCAAAATACAAATGCATTAGGTGCAAAATGTTTTGTATTCTGTAATAATGAAATTATTTATGCTGAAAAATACCCGGTAAGGGGTTTCATGTCGTCTATGGAAATTCCTATGCACATTGGTTTGGGAACAAAAAAAATTGACTCCATAATTTTGGTATGGCCCGATAATACATTTCAACATCTGCAATTTGATTCAGCAAATCGTAATTTAAATATTGCGTGGAAAAAAGGGTTGCCGGTTTTTAATTACCAGCTTGTGCAAGGTTTTTTTAAGCCATTAAGTAAACCCATGACAGATATTACCGGTACTTCCGGCTTACATTATGTACATGAGGAAAATGATTTTAATGAATTTAACCGTGAATTACTGCTGCCAAAAATGTCGGGCAGCGAAGGGCCGGGCCTCGCAGTTGCCGATGTAAACGGCGATGGGTTGGATGATATATTTATTGGCAGCAGCAAATGGAAGACAAGTGCTTTATTCTTTCAAAATAAAAACGGAACTTTTTCAAAGTCTGCTCAGCCTGAATTTTTATTAGACAGCACGTATGAAGATGTTGATGCCTGTTTTGCCGATGTTAATAAGGATGGTTTTGCCGACCTGATTGTGGCCAGTGGAGGCAATGAATTTTTTGCACAGGAAGAATGGCGCAAACCCCGTATCTACCTGAATGATGGTAAAGGCATTATGAAAAGACCGGTTGATGCTTTTCCTGCAATATACCAAACGCAGTCCTGTATTAAGCCCTGCGATTTTAATAAGGATGGTTATGTTGATTTTTTTATGGGAGCAAAGGCAACGCCTTTTCAATATGGAAAAATCCCAGCTTCCAGTCTTTTACAGAATGATGGAACAGGACATTTTAAAGATGTTACCAATGCATTGGCTTCTGGTTTGGCAAACATAGGACTTGTAACCAATGCAGCCTGGGCCGATATCAATAATGATCAGCAACAAGATTTAATTGTATCGCTGGAGTGGGGTGGTATTGAAGCTTTTATTTTCAGCAATGGAAAATTTGTAAAAAAAGAATTGACCAATAAACAAGGCTGGTGGAATTTTATTTTACCTGTAGATATTGACGGCGATGGTGATATTGATTTTATTGCCGGTAACCAGGGGCAGAACAGTATATTTCAACCAACCCCTAATGAGCCTGTGCGTATGTATTACAACGACTTTGATGATAATGGCACCAAAGAGCAAATTGTTACTTATTATAAGCAGGGAACGGAAATACCCATGGCCACTAAGATGGACCTGGAAAAGCAAATGCCATTTATCAAAAAGAAATATTTGTATGCCGGCGATTTTTCAAAAGCATCTTTGTCTGATATTTTCTCAGCTAAAAAGCTGAAAGGCTCAACCATTTTTACTGCAGACTATTTTTCAAATGCAGTTTTAATTAATGATGGAAAAGGAAATTTTTCGGTGAAGGAACTTCCCTGGCAGGCACAGCTATCCTGCTTAAGGGATGCAGAAATAATTGATGCCAATGGAGATAATTTACCTGATATTTTAACTGCCGGCAATTTTTATGAGCAGGCAATGCCGCTGAACCGGAATGATGCAGAATTTGGAACGATACTGGTTAACAGGGGCAACGGAAATTTTATAGCTGAAAGAATAAATGGCATCATTATTAAAAACCAGGTTCGGCATATCAAAGCA
>JANNYY010000403.1:0-2092 GCA_031410355.1 Chitinophagaceae bacterium
ACGGCTTAGTTCAGTTTTAAACAAACGCCAGCCCGATCTTACTGTGTTACTGGAAAACGTTTTTGATCCGCATAATATATCGGCTGTGATGCGGACCTGCGATGCGGTTGGTATCCAGGATATTTATATTCTCAACACAAAGATTCCGCCGCACAAAAAATGGGGAGCAAAAAGTTCTTCCAGTGCTGCAAAGTGGCTGAGTGTTCACCAGTTTACAGATGCCGTTGCCTGCTTTGCAGAACTTAGAAAACATTATAAAAAAATATACACTACCCATTTAAGCAGCGATGCTGTGGGCCTGCACCAATTAAATTTAACCGAACCCGTGGCCCTGGTTTTTGGTAACGAGCATAGCGGTGTTAGTGAGGAGATCATTGCCATGGCTGATGGGAATTTTATAATTCCGCAGGTAGGCATTATTAAATCGCTGAATATTTCTGTAGCCTGTGCGGTAAGTTTGTATGAAGCCTACAGACAAAAAAATAATGCAGGGCATTATGAACAGGTGAAGCTGGAGGGAGAAAAGCTGAAATCTCTTCGGGATGAATGGGGATTTATTGAAGAATGATTTTTTTTGCCGGGAAGACGGGAAAACGAAATACAGTTAAATGTAAATTACAAACGCCTTCCCGCCTTACCGGCTATATTTTTATGCGATACTTCCTTAGTGAGGTAAATTTGAAAACGGTTTCAATATTCTCCTTCGATTCCAATAACTTTAGTGCCCAAATTAACTTGTATGAAGAAATTATTTCTCCCGGTATTATTGTTTACCAGCTTTTGTACATCTGCTCAAAACCTGCCTGCAAGCCAGTCAGGTAAAAAACCTTTAGACCATTCTGTATACGATGGCTGGAAAAGCCTGGGCGAAAGACTGATCAGTAATGATGGCCGCTTTGCTGTGTACACCATTAATCCGCAGGAAGGCGATGGAGATTTGTTGATACAAAATCTTACAAGCCCTGTTAAAAAAATAATTGCCCGTGGTTATGGTGCCATAATTACCGAAGACAGCCGCTATGTTGTTTTTAAAATAAAACCCATTTTTCAGGAAACCCGCCAGGCAAAAATTAAAAAAAAGAAGCCTGATGATATGACCAAAGATTCGATTGGAATAATTGAACTTGGCAAAGAAGGCGTAGTGAAATTTGCCAGGGTAAAAAGTTTTAAAACACCCGAAAAAGCTGCTGGCTGGCTGGCTTATCAAATGGAGAAGCCATTGCCCGATACTACAAAAAAAATAAAAAAAGCTATAGTTGATTCTGCTAAAACGAATATTGAGATGCTGGTAAAGCTGGCAGATTCAATCATACGTAAATCTGTAGAATCGGTTAAAACAGAAAATCTTACTAAAGAAGAAATGATAGGAGCTGCCAATAAAGCTGCCAAAGAAATTATCAAGAAAGGGAAAGATGCTTTGTTGCTTGAAGAAATTAGCATGCTTGATGCAGAAGGAGATGATCCCGCCGGCGGCGGGGCAGGAACAGAAGGGACTGATTTGGTTTTAAGGCGAATGAGTGATGCTAAGGAAAAAACCTTTAAACTGGTTAGTGATTATGCATTTGATAAAAAGGGAACTAAGCTGGTAATAAAAACAACTAAAGCTGCAAAAGATACTAACAGTATTGCTTTAGTGTTGTTGTATAACCTGGCAACAGAAAAAACTGATACCATCATGCGCAGCCTGAATGATATCAAAAATTTCAGCTTTGATGAAGAAGGTACACAACTTGCTTTTGTTGCCGAAAGAGACAGCAGCACAAAGGCGCTTCAAAAATTTTATAAACTTTGGTATTATACTGCAGGCCAGGATAGTGCAAAACTCATTGCCGAAAAAAATACCGTGGGTATGCAACTGGGCTATAGCATCAGCGAGAATGCGTTAATAAAATTCAGTAAGGATGGGCGTAAATTATTCTTTGGTACAGCGCCCATCACCCCGGCAAAAGATACCAACCTGGTAGATTTTGAACTGGCACGTTTAGATGTATGGCATTATAACGATGATTACCTGCAGCCCATGCAATTGAAGAATTTAGCCAATGAATTAAAACGGAGTTATACAGCAGTAATAAAACCAGGTGATGATAAA
>JANNYY010000404.1:0-2220 GCA_031410355.1 Chitinophagaceae bacterium
TGGCAATGGGCAACAATTCAATGCTGTTACTCATTATAAGTTTACTGTTGAGGCTTATATGTTTTTTAAAAATTTCCCTAACAGCAGGCATAGGCTCAAACGCATAAATTTTTCCTGTTTTAATTACCCTGTTTGCTGTTAATGCATGAAAACCGATATTGGAACCAATATCATAATAAACCGTATCAGGCTTTAGCCATGATAAAAAAAGTTTCAGGGTTTCGGGATCTTCATAGTCGCCCAGGATATAATCATAACTGCCGGATGTTGACCACAGGTAACCTTTTAACGGGCCTGACATTACGGGCAAAAATTTTTGCCTGAAAATGTAACGGCATATCTTAATGATCCAGCGGTTAATAAAATTTTTGTTTAGCATGTTTAAAGATCACCCCCATTTCGGGATTTAATTTAAATGTTTTATTGAGGATACCTAAAATAATAAGATACAGTAAAAATCCCAGCGTGATATTGAGAAATACGCCCGGCTTAAAATAAAAGGCCAAAAAATATAAGCCGGTTGCTATCAGCGCATTTATAAAAAGGATAAGGCCTGTATATTTTAGTAAAGCTGCATAATTTATTTGAGGAACCAGTTTGCGGCAAATAAAATACATGGCAAAGTAATTAACCATATTGATGATGATGATGCCGTAAGGATAACCATAAACGCCATAATATTTTGTGCAGATCCAGATAGCTGTAATTAATAAAATATTTAAAAATACCTGGTAAAAAAAAGCCTGCTTAATAGCCTGCACTGCAATAAATACACGGGTTACCATTGCATTAATACCAATACTAAAAATGGTTACTGCCAGCAATTTTAAGAACATAGCAGCATTTGTTATTGAATCGGCATTAAAATTTTTGCTTTGGTAAAACAGTTCAACAACAGGCGCTGCATAAACAAATAAATAAAAACCCACCGGCACTAAAATAAAAACCATCAGTTTTGACGTACGTAAAAAAGTATCATTCATGCCGGCATAATCCTGCCGGGCAACCTGTTCATTTAATTTTATGCCGCTAACATTGGCAAATTGAGAAGTAACTAAAGTATTAGGTATATCGGCAATATTTTTTCCGTAGTTCATAACGCTGATGATGCCGCTGCCAAAGCCACTCAGTAAATACAGCGGAAACATGCTGCTGGCAACAGTTGCAATTTGCCCCAGCTCTGCAAATAAAACATTCTTCCAAACATTTTTTTGTATGCTTGATGAGCTGACCCCGAAATTCCAGCCAACAATTTTTTTCAACACATAAAGCTGCAGAATAACATTCAGTGCATAAGATATCAATCCACCCAGAAAAACACCCAGCACATCATAATCAGCCTTTAATAAAAAAATACAAATAATAACTATACAGCTTTTAAAACTGCTGATGATCAGGGGCAGGCTGAAGTATTTTAAAGAAGTGAGAATGGTATTGAGGTAATTGGTTAGTACATGAAAAATAAAAAAGAAAGAGCCGATCCAGAAATAATTATGGTACCTAACAATATCTGCCTGCGAAAATTTTGAGATAAGCCCGAAAACGGTTGTACCAAAAAAATACATGGCAACGGTAAACAAAACACCAATAATAAAATAGAGCAGTAAAAAGAAATTTAAGAACGCAACCGCTGCATCATCGCCTTCTTTTTGACGCAGCCGCATAGATTCCGGGATAAGTACAGCCGTATCAATATTATTTATAAAACCCGAAAAAAGGATCATCGTAGCAAAAACAAAAAAGTAAATATCAGTTTTAATATTGCTGCCAAAGTACCGGGCAATAATGATGGTTAACAAAAAAAGGATGCCCTTAGATATGATGTTGAACAAAACTGAAAGCACTGTGCCTCTTTTATACGATTCTGATTGTATCAACCTCAAAAAATTCATTAGCGGGAAAAATTGATGAACAGTGATTTTTTATTTTAATTCCCTTCGGGAATTTTATTTTGCCACAGAGACACAGAAACACTGAAATTAAGAAAGCGAAATTGTATTTTTCCGTGTTTCAGTGCCTCAGTGGCAATCATTTTTGGCGAAGCCAAATTTCTTCCTCAAAAATAACGGTTCAAAACTAAAATCAATAACCCCGCAAATGATTTACCCATTACCTTTGCCGCCTATGCATTACGCTTCAATTGAAAACCTGGCCAAATCGTTTGGCATAAGAACGCTTTTTAAAAACATTTCCTTTTACGTAGAAGAAGGCGATAAAATT
>JANNYY010000405.1:0-1915 GCA_031410355.1 Chitinophagaceae bacterium
TAATTTCATTGGCTGTCTTCCTTTCCCCGATCATTTTTTCAACATTATCGCTGATGATATTTATATGCTCACTGATAATTTCCAGCACCTGCTTTTGATTGGCAGATGCGGTTTCAGGTAGCCCGGCTTCTTTTAAACCAACAATATTCTTAATTAAAACATTCTGGTATTTTATAGCCGAAGGCAAAATAAATGTTGTTGCCAGGTCGCCCATCACCCTTGCTTCTATCTGTACTTTTTTAATGTAAGCTTCCAGCATTATTTCGTGGCGGGCCTCCAGTTCAGCATGACTGTAAATTTCATTGCTGCTGAAAAGTTTCTTTATCTTATCAGTAACATACGCATCCAGGGCCAATGGCGTTGTTTTTACATTGGGCAATCCGCGTTTGGCTGCTTCTTTTTCCCACTCATCGCTGTACCCGTCACCTTCAAATAAAACGGATTTACTCTCCACAATATATTTCTGAATAACCTGCATAATGGCCACTTCCTTCTTCTCGCCCTTATCTATCAAACCATCAACATCGGTTTTAAAACTTTTTAAAGTGTCGGCCATAATTGCATTCAGCGCTGTCATGGCGTTGGCACAATTAGCAGAAGAACCTACCGCACGAAACTCAAATTTATTTCCGGTAAATGCAAATGGAGATGTACGGTTCCTGTCGGTATTATCCAGCATCAGTTCGGGAATACTTTTATGAATATCTAATTTTAAGATAGCTTCATCCTGTTCATCAAATTTCTCCGAAACCCTAGTCTCTACCTGGTTTAAAACCTGGGTTAAATATTTACCAATAAAGATGGAGATGATGGCAGGCGGGGCTTCATTAGCTCCCAAACGGTGATCGTTGCCGGCACTGGCAATGGAAGCTCTTAAAAGGTCGGCATAATCATGAACAGCCTTAATGGTGTTCACAAAAAATGCAAGGAACATGAGGTTGGTCTTTGGGGTTTTACCGGGACCCAGGAGGTTAACACCGGTATCAGTAGCCATACTCCAGTTATTGTGCTTACCACTGCCGTTGATACCTGCAAATGGTTTTTCATGTAATAAACATCTTAAACCGTGGCGTTTGGCAACACGGTCCATTATATCCATAAGCAAAGTATTGTGGTCAACCGCCAGGTTTGTCTCTTCAAATATGGGCGCACACTCAAACTGCGCTGGTGCCACTTCATTGTGGCGGGTGCGTATGGGAATACCCAGTTTATAACTCTCCTGTTCAAAATCACGCATAAAAGCATAGATCCTTTCGGGTATTGCACCAAAATAATGATCATCTAATTGCTGGCCTTTTGCAGGCGCATGGCCATACACCGTGCGGCCTGTTAAAACCAGGTCGGGGCGTGTGTTTGCCAAACCGGCATCAATCACAAAATATTCCTGCTCCCAACCCAGGGTTGCAGTAACACGGGTAATATTTTTATCAAAATACTGGCAAACATCAACTGCTGCTTTATCAAGTGCCACCAATGCTTTTAATAAAGGCGTCTTAGTATCTAAAGATTCGCCGGTATAGGAAACAAAGATGGTAGGAATGCACAAAGTTTTTCCCTGGCCAATTTCCATGATGAAAGCGGGGGAAGAAGGATCCCAGGCGGTATAGCCACGGGCTTCAAAAGTTGCTCTTAAACCACCGCTGGGAAAGGAAGAGGCATCGGGCTCCTGCTGAATTAATGCAGCCGCTTCAAACTCTTCAATGGGCGAACCATCTGATTTTAGCGTAAAAAATGAATCGTGTTTTTCGGCAGATAAACCGGTTAAGGGTTGAAACCAGTGCGTAAAATGCGTTACGCCTTTACTTTCGGCCCAAACCCTTATACCATTGGCAATTCGGGCGCCCATATTGCGGTCTATCTTTTTGTGGCCTTTTGTTGAGGCAACAAGGCTTTTATACGCTTCGTCGCTTAAAAA
>JANNYY010000406.1:0-2279 GCA_031410355.1 Chitinophagaceae bacterium
ATGGCCATGAGTTATGTTTTTGTACAGCACAACCGGGTGTATAAAGGAGGGCAAAGCTTTAGCATTCCCTGGAGCAATAAAGATTTAAATATCAGTTACGAAACCTTCCGTGATAAATTATTACCCGGCAGCCAGGAAAAATGGAAAGTAAAAATAACCGGTAACAAAGGTGAGAAAGTAGCTGCTGAAATGCTGGCCGGTATGTATGATGCAAGTCTTGACCAGTTTAAACCACACAACTGGAGCAGCCTGAATATTTGGCCGGGATTATATAATACTGTTAACTGGACTGCAAGTAGTTTTACAAAAGTTAATTCAGATGAATTTAATAAAAGAGAAGTAGAATTTTTAACCGGGATAAATAAATCTTATGACAGGCTTTTAGATTCGTATGCGTATGGTGGAAGATATTATAGAGATCGGATGATGAGTATGGAAACCATGGCAGATGGCAATGCAGCAGTTAAATCATCGGCTCCACCCCCACCACCAGTTGCAGGTAAAAAATATAAAAAAGAAGAAGTGATTGAAGAAATAAAGGGTGATGTGGTAGTATCCAGCCAAAAGGCTTCATCAGATTCCATTGAATTCAACATGAAAACTACGGGTGCTGATAATCAAAAAGCAACTGGCTCTGTTCACCTACGTAAAAACTTCAACGAAACCGCTTTCTTCTTCCCCGATCTTAAAACAGATGCTGAAGGCAATGTTGAATTTTCTTTTACCATGCCCGAAGCATTAACCCAATGGAAACTGATGACAATGGCACATACCAAAGGTGTGGCAAGTGCTTACAGTACAAAAACAGTTATAACTCAAAAGCCATTGATGGTACAACCCAATGCTCCGCGTTTTATGAGAGAGGGTGATAATATGGAGTTCAGCGCAAAAATTGTAAACCTAAGCGAAAAAGAAGTAACCGGGATAGCAACATTAGAGTTATTAGATGCTGCCACCAACAAACCGGTAGATGGCTGGTTCAAAAATGTTTTCCCTTCACAATATTTTACAGTAGCACCCGGACAAAGCCAGGCCGTAAAATTCCCGATGGAGATACCTTTCAATTTTAATTCGGCCATGACGTACAGGATTGTTGCCAAAGCAGGTGAATTTTCTGATGGTGAAGAAATGGCCATCCCCATTTTAACCAACAGGATGCTGGTAACTGAAAGCATGCCACTCAATCTCCGTAATCAAACAACAAAAACTTTTAAGTTTGATAAATTATTGAACAGCGGCAGCAGTACCACAATCACCAATCATGCGTTGACAGTGGAATATACCAGTAACCCGGCATGGTATGCAGTGCAGGCACTGCCCTATTTAATGGAATATCCTTATGAATGTGCCGAGCAAACTTTCAATCGTTATTATGCAAATACGTTGGCAAGCTATATCAGCCGCTCGATGCCGAAAATAAAATCTGTTTTTGAAAGATGGAAGCTTGTTGATACCGCTGCGCTGATGAGTAACCTGCAAAAAAATGAAGAATTAAAATCAGCCCTACTACAGGAAACACCCTGGGTATTGGAAGCACAAAACGAAAATCAGCAAAAGAAAAATATAGCCCTGCTTTTTGATATGGTGCGTATGAGTGCAGAGCAGGATAAAGCATTTAATAAACTGAAAGAAATGCAAAGCAGCAACGGTGGTTTTGTTTGGTTTAAAGGCGGAGCAGATGACCGGTACATGACACAATACATTGCAACCGGCATCGGCCATTTAAGAAAATTGAATGCATTAACCGGTGATAATTATCAAACCATAAAAACAATTATTGATAAAGCGGTTCCTTATCTTGATAAAAAAATAAAAGAAGATTACGATGATCTTATAAAATACAAATCAAAACTCAGCGACAATCATTTAAGCTACATTGCGATCCAGTATTTATATATGCGCAGCTTCTTCCCTGAATATAAAGTGGCAGCAGCTTCGCAAACGGCTTATAATTATTACACAGGGCAGGCAAAAAAATACTGGCTAAGCATCAGCAAATATATGCAGGCAATGATTGCTTTGGCTTTACACCGCAGCAATGATGCAACAACACCAAAAGCCATCATCAGATCTTTAAAAGAAAATGCTATCAATAAAGAAGAACTGGGCATGTACTGGAAAGAATGGACAACCGGCGGCTACTACTGGCACCAGGCTCCTATCGAAAGCCAGGCCATGATGATTGAAGCTTTTATGGATATCGACAAGAACAACACAACCGTTGATGATTTAAAAACATGGTTGCTGAAACAAAAACAAACT
Source organism: Chitinophagaceae bacterium (assembly GCA_031410355.1). Taxonomy (GTDB): domain Bacteria; phylum Bacteroidota; class Bacteroidia; order Chitinophagales; family Chitinophagaceae; genus Ferruginibacter. Next base: position 2,263 of record JANNYY010000406.1, read on the forward strand.
CAAAACTGGAAAACCAC
>JANNYY010000407.1:0-4291 GCA_031410355.1 Chitinophagaceae bacterium
GTAGTGCATGATTTTGGCAGCAGCATGAACAGGGCTGTTGACCTGGGACAGTGTGAAGGTGGCATTGTGCAGGGCATTGGCTGGATGACGATGGAGGAAGTTATTTATAATGAAGAAGGGAAATTATTATCCAACGCATTGTCAACCTATAAGATCCCCGATATCTATTCCATACCCAAAACATTGGATATACATTTTTTAAATACTGATGGAAATGATATGGCGATCTTTAAATCTAAGGCAGTTGGGGAGCCACCGCTGATGTATGGCATTGGCGCTTACTTTGCCATTCGTAATGCCGTGCTGGCTTTTAATGCAGATGCAGCAATTCCATATTCGGCACCTATAACACCTGAAAAAGTTTTGATGGCTTTATACAACAACCCCGTCAGCGGGTGCAAACCCTGACGGCGGTTGAATCCTGAAAATTATTGGGATTGACAACGGTTAATCTCAGCAATATTTTTTATATAATTTGAATAACACAAAAAAAATATTCAGTAACCGCTGCTGGCTTGATGCAAAACTTCAGCCGGCAACTATTTGTATTCAAAATAATATCATCTCTGAAATACATCATCATAAAATGGAAGATGCAGAAGATGTGGGCGATCATATTGTAATGCCCGGCGTTATTGATGCACATGTACACATTAACGAGCCGGGCAGAACCGATTGGGAAGGATTTGATACAGCAACGCAGGCTGCGGCTGCAGGCGGCATTACTACTATTGTTGATATGCCGTTAAACGCCAGCCCGGTTACCACCACCGTACAAGCTTTTGATGAAAAATTAGCCGCATCAAAAAATAAACTGCATGTTAATGTTGGTTTTTATGGAGGATTGATCCCGGGAAATCAAAATAATCTGGAAGGATTAATGCAGGCAGGGGTATTGGGCATTAAATGTTTTCTTACCCATTCGGGCATTGATGAATTTCCAAACGTAAGTGAAAAAGAAATTGATGCAGCGATGCCCATCATTGCAAAATACGAGTTGCCTTTATTGGCGCATTGCGAAATATTTAAAAAAGAAGTTGATAACCAGTTTTCAGATTTTCCAAACAGCTACCGTTATTATTTGGCCAGCCGCCCAAAGCAATGGGAAAATGATGCAGTTGACCTGATGATAAAACTTTGCCGTAAACATAATTGTAAAACACATATCGTTCATGTATCATCGGCTGAAGCATTGGTAAAAATTGAAAATGCAAAAAAAGAAGGGTTACCAATTACTGCCGAAACCTGTGCACACTACATTTATTTTAATGCCGAAGATATTCCCGATTCAAATTGTTTGTATAAATGTGCGCCACCTATTCGTGAAAAAGAAAATAATCTGCAGTTGAAAGAAGCTTTAAAAAATGGTGTACTTGATTTTATAACAACCGATCATTCGCCAGCTCCACCGGATATAAAAGAACTGGAAAGCGGTAACCTGCAAAAGGCCTGGGGCGGTATTGCCGGGTTGCAGTTTTTATTGTCCGCAGCATGGACGGCATTGAAAGAAAATATTTCCCTTGAAAAATTCATTCCTTTGCTTACGGAACATCCTGCAAAGTTTTTACAGGTTGATAAACGCAAAGGGAAATTAGCTGTTGGTTTTGATGCAGACCTTGTGATTTGGAACCCGGATGAAAAATTTGAAGTGAAACCAAGAGATATTTTACACCGCTATGATTGTAGTCCTTATAACGGCCAGCAATTATATGGAACAGTGCATCAAACGGTCGTAAACGGAGCAACTGTTTATCAAAATAAAAAAATAGCACAAAAAAACGCAGGACAATGGCTTTTGAAAAAGTAAAAGAAATAATCAAACAAGCACCGGCATTTACACAACTAACCGACCTGGCAGCAGAAAGGCTTGGCGGAAAAGTATTGTATGCCACCGATGATTTTTTTGCAGAAAAAGAAAACCTCATCAAACCCACAAGAGGAATTTTTATTACTGATAAATATACTGATCGTGGCAAATGGATGGATGGCTGGGAAAGCCGCCGTAAACGTACTGCCGGTCATGATTGGGCTGTTGTACAATTGGCAACAGCAGGTAAAATTACTGGTTTTGATATTGATACTAATTTTTTCCTCGGTAATCATCCGCCCAATGCATCAATAGAAGCGATCAACATTACTGCAATACCAACAGGGGGACAAGGTTTGGATAGATTGTTTTGGAAAGAGATACTTCCTTTATCATACCTTGATGCAGGCTCTCAAAATTTTTATGAAAGCAACAGTAAAGAAATTTATACACATGTTCGCCTGCATATTTACCCTGATGGTGGTGTGGCAAGATTAAGAGTGTACGGTGAAGTTTTTAAGAATTGGGATGCTGTTGATGCCGATGAAGAAATTGACCTGGTCGCAGCCATCAACGGCGGCAAAGCCATTGCCTGCAACGATATGTTTTTTAGTGCAATGAGCAATCTCATTATGCCGGGCCGTGGCGTTAACATGGGCGATGGCTGGGAAACCAAACGCAACCGTACGCCCGGCAACAGGGACTGGGTAATTTTAAAACTGGCAACGCCGGGCAATATTGAACGCATTGTTGTTGATACCTGCCATTTTAAAGGCAACTATCCGGATAGTTGTTCAATTGAGGGCTGTATATCTGAAAAAGATGACGATGTTATAAATGATAAAGTTGAATGGCAATCTTTATTAACTTCTCAAAAATTAAGTGCAGATCATGAACATGAATTTGTGAAGGAGATAAATCAATTATCAAATATAACACACGTTCGTTTAAATATTTTTCCTGATGGTGGCATCAGCAGGTTGCGATTATTTGGTAAGATCAAAAAATAAGGAATGCCGGGAATAATTTTGTTAGTGGTATTGGGATTTATTTTGGTTATGCTTACGGCCATTACGTACTACCTGCGCTCTGTTGCCAAACAATATGAAACAGAAGATGAAGCAGGGCAGGATGTTGAAAAAAAGAAAGCAGGAATTGCAAACTCACAAACCTTTGTTTATGCAGCAATTATTTTGGTTGCTGTTGCCATGGTTGCTGCGCTTTATACATATGTAAAAGCCACGCCATGGGAAGGGCATTTAATGGAATGGCTGAATATTATTATTCGCCTGGCGCACATTACTTTTGGGATTGCATGGATTGGCGCATCTTTTTATTTTGTGTTTTTAGAAAATGCATTGAACCGCACAAAGGATGTACGTGATGAGCTGGCCGGCAATCTTTGGGCCATACACGGCGGCGGATTTTATTATCTCGAAAAATATAAAGTTGCTCCAAAAACAATTCCCAAACACTTACATTGGTTTAAATACGAAGCTTACTTTACCTGGTTATCGGGTTTTTGTTTATTGTTTGTGGTGTATTATTTTAATGCATCTGCATTATTGATTGATAAAAATATTTTAGATATTACGCCGCTTACCGGCATTTCAATTGGTGTGGGTTCTTTTGTTGTTGCGTGGGTTATTTATGATCTGCTTTGTAAATCACCACTAATAAAAAAACCAATTTTGTTTACGCTGATTGGATTTGTGGTATTGGTTGGCTTTGCATATTTCTACAGCAGGGTTTTCAGTGGTCGTGCAGCATACATACATTTTGGTGCCATGATCGGCAGTATTATGGTGGCCAATGTTTTTTTTGTAATTATTCCTGCACAAAAAGCAATGGTTAAGGCGGCAAGACAAGGCTTGCCATTAAACCCGCAGTTGGGAAAAAATGCATTGAACCGATCTTTGCATAACAACTATTTTACATTACCGGTTTTGTTTGTGATGATCAGCAATCACTTTCCAACAACATTTGGATACGAAAATCCCTGGTTGATACTCGTTATCATTTCTTTAGGTACTGCAGGTGTAAAACATTATCTTAACCTCAGGGAAAAAGGGCAATTGGCTGTGTGGGTATTGCCTGTTTCTGTTGTGATATTACTGGCTGGTGCTTTTATTTCTGCACCGCCAAAAAACCCGGGAGCATGTAATTCAAAAATTGAGTTCAGTGAAGTAAATTCAATTATACAGGCAAGATGTATCAGTTGTCATTCCTCAAGTCCAACAGACGATGTGTATAAAGCACCACCCAACGGAGTAATGTATGATACGCCGGATGATATTGTGAAGAAGAAGGACTTGATTATGCAGCGTGTTGTAATTACTAAAACAATGCCGCAGAATAATAAAACCAATATTACACAAAAAGAAAGAGATGTTATCAGGTGCTGGATTGAACAGGGTGCAACGGTAAAATAATTTAAAAGATTATTATGACAATAAAAATATTTAATAAATCAAATAAAGAGGA
>JANNYY010000408.1:0-6196 GCA_031410355.1 Chitinophagaceae bacterium
ACGGCGGCTATATTGCTTTGCTGGATGATGAACAGTTTCTCTGGCTTCAAAATGAACTGGAAGCCAATAAAGAAAAAATGATTTGCATCGTTTCCCATATTCCCATCATGTCATTTTGCAGTGCTATGTTTTTTAAAGACATGCTGCCCAATGGCGACTGGAAACTCTCCAGGGCATTGCTCCATACTGATGCAAGAAAAATAAAAGACCTGTTTAAAAAATATAACAATATAAAAGCCTGCCTTAGTGGCCATATACATTTGCAGGATGAAGTAAATTACCTGGGTATAAAATATTTTTGTAACGGCGCTATCAGCGGCAACTGGTGGAACGGCGCTTTCCAGGATTTTGCTCCGGCATATGCCCTCTTTGATTTTTATAATGATGGGACTGTTGAAAGAACCATGGTTGAATATTGATTTTTATACTCCCCTGTTTATTTTTCCGGTAGTAATAACAGTGTCAACAATCTCCTGCATTTCTGCAGGCCTGGCAGTGCCTATCAATAACAAATTGCCATCGTTAAACTGCAATTGCAAACCTTTATTTGAAGAAGCCGATGTGTTTAACGCCCTGCCGGTTTTTTTTGAGCCGTACCTTATCCCCAATCCCCCATATTCGTGAAGGGAATTATATTCCCTCATATAAGCATCCCTCAATTCATGCCATTCAATTTTTGTTTCTTTAAATTGAAAAGGATAAAACCGGTAATAAATTCCTGCATCATTTATCCTGGTCTTTAATTTTATCGACATTAAAAAAAATAAAATCAGCAGAAAAAATAATTCCACAATAACCAAAACATAACCTGGGGCAGGTTTAGGGCCAAATGGTTTACCTAAAACTACCTGTTGTATAATGGCATATATGAAAAGTACATTCATTGCTGCCACAGCCAGCCAGGCCCACCAGGTTTTAAATCCCTGTACTTCTTTAAAATCGATTGCATTCATCATTTAAGTTCTTTTAAAATTGCATCAGCAAGTTTAACAGCCCATTTACTATATTCTTTGCCCGAAGGATGCAAGCCATCAGGCGCAACAAATCCGGCTTTATTGCCATCCGCTCTTTGTGATGTGGTAATATTTATAAAATGGGTTTTAAATGCTGCTGCTGATTTTTCACAAATATTATTATACGCATCAATTTCATCAGCAATTTTTTTGCTGTCTCTGCCTGCTGCAAAGGGGGTTACGCCCCAATCGGGGATACTTAAAACAAACACATGATTTGGTTTATTGTTTGCAAATTGAATAGCACGCTGCAACAAATGCTCAAACTCAATTTTGAAATTTTTTACAGGCCGGCCCCGGTATTGATTATTTACACCAATGAGTAAAGAAACAATATCGTATTGTTTTAAAAGATGGGCTGCATCAATAGCGGCATCCAGTTCATCTGTTGTCCAACCGGTTTGGGCAATAATTTCCGGTGCAGCAAAATGATTACCGCCTGCAGCAGCTTTGTTTAAAAGAGTTACTGTTTGGTTGGGAAAATTTTCAGCCGGCAAAACCTGCTCACCAATGCTGTAGCTGTCGCCAAGTGCTAAATAAGAAGATGTTGTCATGTTGTTGCTGCTAATTTTTTGGTCCAGCTTCTGCAGATCAATAAAGGTATGATACCTAATAATCCAAAACAACAATCTATTACAATATGAAAAATGGGGATTTGCCTGATGGGGCCTGCAATTAATGCAAGCGGTAAAACAGCAACACAGCAGATGATCTGCCAGTCAATGATCCAGCTATTTTTAACCGGGTCTCTGTAAGGGCCTATAAAAGATAAGGCAATCACAAAATGAGCAAAGGCAAGCCAATCATATCCATAAGCAAGAAAAGGATATTTTTCATTGGTATCAGCCAGTGCCGTATAACAAAGCTGCAGCCAGTTTCCCAGCCTTTCCGGAAACATTTCTTTGTATTGCATCAGCCAGCGCAATTCAGTTTCGGCAGGCATTGCCGTAAGGCCGCTTAAAATTAAAGCGGTCATAAAAAACAGGATCAGCAAGCGGATCTTTGTTATTAATTTCATGTGGATTTCAATTTTCTTTTTTTGGTATTCCAGATTTAAAACTTCCTGTTTCTGCAGTCCACCAGGGCCGTATATCATAAGCAAGTCTTCCGGCAATAACAGCAGGATCGGTTGCAAGTAGTTTTTCAACTTCTGCTTTTGTTTCACAATCAAAAATAAAAATACCCCGCCAATCACCATCATCACCAAATGGCCCTGCTACTTTTAATTTACCTTCATAATACATGCGGGTAATGTTGGCCATGTGGCCATCCTGAATTTTTGCAGCAGTTGCAGAGTCCTGGCTACGATTGACTCCCTTTGTTAGCATAACAAACCAATACTGCTTTACTTGCGGTACCGCTTTTTTTTCGTTGTCGTCATTTTGAGCGTAAAGGTTGCTTACAGCTATAAAACAGCTTATCATTATTAAAAACAAAATTCTAATCGCTTGTTTCATTTTTTTCATTTCCATAAAAATACAAAAGGCCTGTAAATAATTACAGACCTTTTTATTATTCGTGGCTATACTTTACTAAGATGTTTTGGTTTTTGACTTCGATTTGTTTTTATCTTTCAGATCATCGGCTCCCGGTTCGCCTAAAATAACATTGCCAAAACTGGTATTTATTTTTATTGGGGTACCGCCATTGCCCGATTTACCATTGTACTGGTGATCAAATTTTGGCCCCCGGCCATCCTTGTCATCATCATCTCCATCAAATTTTATAGCTGTTCGGTTTTTTAAAGTGCCAAAGCTGGTAGAAATATTAAAAGAAGCCGACAGGTCTGTTGAAGGTTTTAAATTGATGTTGGAATAGGATGTTTTTACATCAAGGCCGGTAAGGCTGTTATCTACATTCATTACAATACTGTTACAAAATTCCATGTTGAGTTTTATTTTACCTGACAGTTTTGCAAATTCGGCTTTTGAATACTTTATCGTAATTGCACCATCAGTTAAATTCTGGAACCTGGCTTTGCCAAATTCCACATCTATGGTCTTAACATTGGGTAAATTCCCTGTTGTTAAAGAACCGAATTTACTGGTAAGTTCAACTTCTCCCCGGTAATCAGGGATGATGGTGGAACCAAATTCATTTTTTATTTCCAAAGGATTATTTGCCGGCATGGAAATGCTGTAATTGATTGACATGCTGCTTTTGTCGCCTTTGGAATTATTCATATCCTTCATAGAAGTTTTAAAAGAGATTTCTTTGCCGCTTTTTTCATCTGCCACAGAGATCCTGTCAAGCATTTTTTGCGCAAATGCATCGGTATTGGCAGATACTTCAATTTCTACATCTACTTTTATTTCATTCCTGTCCCAGGTTTTTACTTCAACCGAACCAAATGAATTCTGAATATTCAGTTTATCGGAGGAAGAAACATTGTATGATTTGTTGACGCTTTTCTTTTTTACAAACTCATACTTTTTTTTGTTGTCGTTATTATTTTCATTATCGTTCTTATCATCCTGGGCAAAAACATTTGCCTGGATGAGCATTAATAATGGCAATAAAATTTTAAATTGTCTGATCAATTTTTTCATGGCTATACTTTTTTGATTCTTTAATTTGATTAATAATGTTTAATTGCTGATTCAATACATTCAGCTGCAGCTGCAGGTTTTGAATCATGGCTTGCAGCAGCATATCCGGGTTGGGCGTACTGCTGAGTTGGTTTTTAAGGGTATTATAGGAACTGTCCAATTGGTTAATGGCTGTGGTGAACTTTTGATAAAGTTCGGGCTGCTCTTTGGCAAGCGTTTTCAATTCTTCCTGCTTCGTGTCAATCATTTTTACAAACTGGTTCATCTGCGAAGCATATTCAGGAGGCAGTTTATTATTTTCAGTTTCGTTAACGGCTACTATGGTTTCTGTACCTTTTTTACTGAGCATAAAATAAACGCCCGATGCAATGATCAGCATGGCTGCGGCGGCCATACTCCATTTATAAAGCGGGTTAAGTATGAATTTCTTTTTTTGCGGGACTGAAAAAGATGCTTCTATATTCTCCCAAACTTTTTCAGATGGAACCTCATCATCAAATGCCGCACGCTTATCCCAGATAAATTTTTTCAGTTTATTACTCATGATCCTTCTTTTAAAAGTTGCAATAATTTTTGTTTTGCCCGCATGTACTGTGTACGTGTGGTTGATTCGGCCACCTGCAATATCTCTGCTATCTCTTCATGATCATATCCTTCCAGTAAATACAAATTCAAAACAGTACGGTATCCATCGGGTAATTTCATGATCGCTTTTTTAACCGTATCAACCTGCAATTCTATTTCCGTTTCATCAACGGGCATTTCATCTGCACTGTCGTAACCGGCCACCTGTTCCATATCTACCCAATCAATTCTTCTCTTCTTAAGCTGATTGATGGCCCGGTTAATACAGATTTGTTTTAGCCATCCACCAAAACTGGTACGATATTCAAAACGCTGCAGGTTTTTAAAAGCTTCAATAAAACTCTCCTGCAATACATCTTCTGCTTCGGCCACATTGTTCAACATGCGCAGGCAGGTGTTGTACATGGCTTTTGAATAACGAACATATAATTCCTTATAGCCCAGTGTATCGCCCCGCAGGCAGCGTTCAATCAGTTCATCCCGTTGTGGTAATACAGCTAGTTCCAAAAAATCAATGTTTTATAGTTAAGAGACAAGGGGTTTTCGTCAATGTTGCATCAAAGGTAAAAAAACAACAATTTTATTTTAACACGTTATATTTGCGGTGTTATTGACCTCACCCCAACCCGGCCCCCTCTATCTCCCCCGAAGGGGGAGGAAAAGGAGGAGAGGGAACTGGAAGATTGTAGCGAAGAACAATTTGATTTTATTTTTTACTTCTACGCTTCTATAAAAGTTCAATAATGGTATGCGGTACAAGGGAGTGACACAACGATGTTAATTCCTGCACAAATGCCCGTAACACAAAACAAAAAACACAGAACACAAAATTTTAACGATGGCTGCTAAAACAGATAATTTTCAATCTCCCGATTATTTTAATGTAGATGAACTGCTTACCGATGAACACAAACTTGTTCGTGAAAGTGTTCGCAATTATGTAAAAAAAGAGATCTCTCCCATTATTGAAGATTATGCACAGCGGGCTGAGTTTCCACAACAAATTGTAAAGCAATTGGGCGATCTGGGTTGCTTTGGGCCAACCATACCGCAGCAATATGGCGGTGGCGGAATGGATTATATCAGTTATGGATTAATGATGCAGGAGCTTGAACGTGGCGACAGTGGCGTACGCTCAACAGCCAGTGTGCAGGGCAGTTTGGTGATGTTTCCTATTTACCAGTATGGCAGCGAAGAACAACGCAATAAATATTTACCAAAGCTTGCCAGCGGCGAGTGGCTGGGTTGTTTTGGTTTAACAGAACCCGATCATGGCAGTGACCCCAGCAATATGTTGAGTAATATAAAAGATGCAGGTGACCATGTAATTTTAAATGGTGCTAAAATGTGGATCAGCAATGCGCCCTTTAGCCAGGTGGCTGTGGTGTGGGCAAAAGATGAAGCGGGTGATATAAGAGGCGTAATTTTAGAAAGAGGCATGGAAGGTTTCAGTACGCCAACAACCCATGGCAAATGGAGCCTGCGTGCAAGTGCAACAGGCGAGTTGGTTTTTGATAATGTAAAAATTCCTAAAGAAAATATTTTACCAAATGTAAAAGGATTGAAAGGTCCGCTGGGTTGTTTAACAAAAGCCCATTACGGTATTGCCTGGGGCGCTGTGGGTGCTGCTATGGATTGCTATGATATTGCATTGAACTACGCCAAAGAAAGGGTGCAGTTTGGAAGGCCTATTGGTGGTTTTCAGTTGCAGCAAAAAAAACTGGCAGAGATGGTAACAGAAATTACCAAAGCACAGTTGCTCAACTGGCGCCTGGGTGTTTTAATGAACGAAGGAAAAGTAACACCGCAGCAGGTGAGCATGGCCAAACGCAATGCCTGCGAAATTGCCACCAACATTGCAAGAGATGCCCGGCAAATGCTGGGCGGCATGGGTATCACCGGCGAGTACCCTGTTATGCGCCACATGATGAATTTAGAAAGTGTGATCACTTACGAGGGTACACGCCGGTGATACCCATGCCGCCCAGCATTTGCCGGGCATCTCTTGCAATGTTGGTGGCAATTTCGCAGGCATTGCGTTTGGCCATG
>JANNYY010000409.1:0-3498 GCA_031410355.1 Chitinophagaceae bacterium
CCTCTTCAGCGCAGGTGAATTCGGTGGAGTTTGGAAAAAACAGGGTTCAGTTTAAAAAATTTAAATGGAACTATTATCAAACCAAAAATTTTAATGTTTATTATCATCAAAACGGAGAAGAGCTTGCCAAATTCATAGCGCAGAGCGCCGAAAAGGAATTGCCGCAAATGGAAGCTGCTGCGGAATACAGTTTACAGCGCCGTGCCAATATTGTTTTATACAATGATTTTGCCGAGATGCAGCAAAGCAATATAGGCTTGGGTATTGACTGGCAAAATACCGGCGGCGGCACCAAATTGGTTAATAATAAAATGGTGGTTTATTTTGAAGCCGACCATCAAAAATTACGTTTGCAGGTGCGCCATGGCATTGCACAGATATTAACCGAAAACCGTTTGTTTGGTGATGATATTGGCGAAGTGGCGGGTAACCAGGCCCTGCTTGATTTGCCCAAATGGCTTACCGACGGCTATATGAGTTACCTGGCCCAAAACTGGAGTACCGAGCTGGATGATGAACTGAAAAGCGAAATACTGAGCGGCAACTACAACAAATTTACCAAGTTTGCTTTTCAAAAACCGGAGATTGCCGGACATGCTTTTTGGTATTTTATTGAAGAAAAATATAAAAAAGAAAATGTTACATACCTGCTTTATTTGGCCACCGTTTATAAGAATTTAAACAAAGCCTGTTTACAGGTTTGTAAAAAGAAATTTAAAGATGTGCTGGCAGAGTTTATGGAATACGAAGATGAAAAATATAGTAAAGACATTACCAGGAGAAAGCCATATCCAAAAGGAAGTTATGTGGAGGGTTTTGATATAAACAGCCGCCTCGATTATTTTCGTTTTAATGTAAACCCTACCAAGCGCAATAATTCTTATGTGGTAACTCAATTTAAAAAAGGCATTGTACGGGTTGTTTATAATGATGAATATGTAAACAAGACATTGTTGAAATACGGAATACGCAGTTATAAAAATGAAATGAATCCCAATTACCCAATGATGGCCTGGGACCCCAAGGGAACAAGGATTTCTGTTTTATATACAGCCGAAGGAAAACTGAACCTGTTTGTGTATGACATTATTACCCGTGCAAAGCAATACAAGATTGACCTTACCAAACAGTTTGACCAGGTACAGGACATGAAGTACATGCTTAACAGCAATACGCTTTTAATAACTGCAGTTAAAAATGGCCATACCGATATTTTTACGCTGGAACTTCAAAGTGAAAAAGTAAAACAAATAACCAACGATGTGTATGATGACCTGGATGCTTCTTTTGTAGCCTTCCCTAATAAAACCGGCATCATCTTTAGCAGCAACCGCCCAACCTCTGCAGCAAAAAGTGGTGAAACCGTTTTACCCAGCGATAGTAAATACAATATTTTTTTAATCACCAATTTTGGTGATAAGCCCGAGCTGAACCAGATAACGCAGTTATCAAAATTAAAGTATGGCAATGCCCGGTACCCCATGCAGTACAACGAAAGCCACTTTACATTTGTGAGCGATGAGAACGGTGTGGGCAACCGCTATGCAGGCTTTTTTACAACACAAAAAGCAGGGTTGGATACATTGGTTTTAATCAGCGGCCAGATTTTACGCAACCCCTCAGCCAAAGAAGTGGACAGCACATTAAGGGTATTTAAAAAAACAGATGTTGATTCGGTTGCGGTAGTTTCTATTTCCAATGATTCGGCTTATACTTTTCCTTTAACCAATTACCAAAGCACACTGGGCGAAACCCGTATTGCAGGCGATAACAACCAGGTGAGTGAAGTTACCCGCCAAAGCGATGAAAAAGTTTTATATAAATTAAAGATTGATGAAATGACTTTGCGCCGCCGCAATATTACTGCGCAGCCTACTGAATACATGAAAAAATTGATGGGGGAATATAAAGATACTGCTGCAGTAAAAAAAGCGGTTGCTGCTGCTAACCCTGCTAAAAAAGACGATGATTTTTTTCAAACAGAATTTGACAACGAGAAAAAAGACAGCAGTGTTGCCGGTAAAGAAACAGCCGGTAATAATGGTAAATACAATGTTTTAAAAACAATAAAAAAATTCAGGTACAAGCCACCTAAGTTTTCTGTTGATTATGGCTCTGCAGGTTTTAGTACCGGTGTTTTAATTAACCGTTACCAGCCTTTTGGAGGCCCCAATCAGCAGGGGCCCATTATGCTTAACTCTGGCTCTGTGCTAAACGGCCTTATCCGGATGGGCACTACCGAACTTATGGAAGATGTGCGTGTAACAGGCGGTTTTAAAATTGGTACCAATTTAAAAGATAATGAGTGGTTTATGAGTTACCAGAATTATAAGCGAAGGTTAGACTGGGGTGCAACTTATTACCGTAATGTGCAGGAGTCAAGCGATCAGGTTGGAAACTTTGGAAGGGTTTATACCAACTTATACCAGCCAAATATTTCATACCCTTTTGATGCAACTAAAAGCATTCGCCTGTCAACCGGTATCAGGTCCGATAAATTTGTTTATGCTGCACTTGATCCCAATTCATTGATTGAGCCTGATCAAAAAACTTTGTACTCGGTTACCCATTTGGAATATGTGTATGATAACAGTTTAACCCCTGCCATGAATATCTTAAATGGTTTACGTTACAAGATTTATTTTGATTATAACAGGCAGGTAAATAAAGTAAAGTTCACCAATGGGCCTTCAACTTTTAACTTAGGTTTTGATGGCCGGTATTATTATCCCATTTACCGCAACTTTATTTGGGCAGGCAGGGCTGCGGGTGATTTTAGCTGGGGTAATCAAAAACTTATTTACTATTTAGGTGGTGTTGATGGCTGGTTGATGTTTGGCCAAAATCAAAAGTATGATCAAAACGGGGTGCTTGTAAAAGAAAGATATTTTAATACCGGCAACCCGGCTGCCAATGACCAGGATTATGCATTTCAAAGCCTGGCAGTAAATATGCGTGGTTATATACAAAATGTGGCCAATGGCAATAATGCTGTGGTATTAAACAGTGAGTTCAGGTTACCCATCGTTTCAACTTTCTTTAACCGAACCATTAATAATTCCTTTTTAAATAACTTTCAAATCATTCAGTTTATTGATATGGGTACAGCCTGGAACGGTGCATACAAAGGTATAAAACGCCCCCAGGTTATTTACGGCCAGGATCCGGTGCAGGTAAAAGTTAAAGCAGGCGGCCTTGGGCCTTTTGCAGGTGGCTATGGCTTTGGTGCACGCAGCACGCTACTGGGTTATTTTGTAAAGTTTGATGCCGGCTGGCCTATGAGCGGATTCTTTAAGGGTAAGCCCATTTTATATATTGCTTTGGGGCTGGATTTTTAAAGGGGTCACGACGGCTCTAAGCCGTCAGACCCCTTATAGGAGACTGACGGTTATAACCGTCCTGACACAGACCCAGCTGAATAAAAATATAGCTATGATAAAGAATTATTTAAAAATAGCATTCAGAAATTTAAAGAGACATAAACTGTTTTCTTTCATC
>JANNYY010000410.1:0-7956 GCA_031410355.1 Chitinophagaceae bacterium
CCGCTGTTGCAGTAGCAAACCAGGTGGGGGTTGATCTGCAAACCTGTGCATCTGCCTTGAGAAACTATGAAGGGATTTACCGCCGCAACCAGGTGTTGGGTAATAAAAATGGTGTTTGGGTAATTGATGATTATGCACATAACCCGGTTAAATGCGCTGCGGCTATTATGGCCTGTCAGCCGGTTGCAAATAAAGTAGTGGCCTGGTTTCAGCCACATGGTTATGGCCCCACCCGTTTTTTAAGGGCTGATTTTGTAAAAGAAATTGCGGCAGCTTTAAGGCCGCAGGATGAAATTTGGATGAGTGAAATTTTTTATGCCGGCGGTACGGCCGTAAAAGATATTTCGGCCAATGATTTGATTAAAGACATTAAAGCACTGGGTAAAAATGCATTCTTTGTTGAGGACCGCAATGAGTTTTTAGAAACAGCCAGGCCACATCTTTCTGGAAATTCTGTATTACTTTTAATGGGTGCAAGAGACCCGGGTCTGGAGGCATTTAGCAGATCAGTATTTGATTCATTATAAAGAACGGTTATGAAAATTATTTTAAGTTGCTTGTTTTTATTTTTTTCAGTTTGTGCAACGGCACAAAGAAATGGCCTGACAGATAAAGACCTGAAAGACCTGGCTGGCAACTGGAGCGGTACCTTAACCTATACCGACTACAGCGATGATAAAACCCACACATCTTTACCCACGCAGCTTGTAATTGTTGACCTGAAAGACTCACTGGGGCTTAATTTTACCTATACAGAACCCAATGGCAAAAAGGTAACTGATAAAAGCAGTCTGCGCATTTACGAAGATGGAGACAAACTTAATATTGATGGCCACGTATATTTTATTGCAGCAGTTCGCCGCAAGGGGATAAGGCTAACCATTATTGCCGAAAACGAAGGAGAAGATAATAATAAGGCTGCAGAGATCAGGCAAACCATTATCATCGGGCCTTCTATATTAAACATCCTTAAAGAAGTAAGATACACCGGCATGAAGGATTATTTTATACGAAGCAAAACTGAACTGCAGAAAAAATAACAGCTCATCTTACGCTTAACGATCCAAAAAAGACAGCATTAAAATCTAAAGCTGGAAAAATGAAAAAAATAAGTCTTTTACTGCTTTTTATTTTTAACCTTATCCTGCTACAGGCGCAAACAACTGCTAAGGTTGATCTTGTTAATACATTGATGGGTACCTTTTCCAAACCTGATCTTTCCAATGGCAACACCTATCCTGCAATAGGCACACCATGGGGCATGAATTACTGGACACCGCAAACAGGTAAGAACGGCGATGGCTGGCAATACAGCTACACCGCTGAAAAAATTATCGGCTTTAAACAAACACACCAGCCATCGCCGTGGATGAATGATTACGGGCAGTTTTCCATTATGCCTGCTACCGGTGGCATGAAATGGAAAGAAGCAGACAGGGGCAGTTGGTTTTCGCATAAAGCAGAAGAAGCGAGGCCATATTATTACAAAGTATATTTAGCTGATGCTGATGTTACCACCGAATTAACTGCTACTGAACGTGCTGCTTATTTTCAGTTTACTTTTCCAAAATCCGACAGTTCATCTTTTATTATTGATGCTTTTGATAAAGGCTCTTACATAAAAATTATTCCCGAACAGAATAAGATCATCGGCTACAGCACCCGTTACCGGCGTGGTAAACTCATAAATTTTAAAAACTATTTTGTTATTTATTTTGATAAAGCATTCGATTATAAAAAAACAATAAGCGAAAATGCAGCATTGATAGATTCCATGGAAATAACCAACAGCCATGCATTGGCAGTTGTAGGTTTTAAAACCCAAAAAGGAGAGCAGGTACATTGCAGGGTAGCCTCTTCATTCATCAGTTTTGAACAGGCCGAACAGAATTTAAAAGAACTTGGAAATAAAAATACCGGGTTTGAAGAAATAAAAACAGATCTAAAAAGCAGTTGGGAAAAAGTAATGAATGCAGTACAGGCAGAAGGTGGCACGGATGAGCAAATGAAAACTTTTTATTCCTGTTTGTACCGAACAGTGATGTTTCCAAATAAATTGTACGAGGTGGATGTCCATAATCAAATTGTTCACTACAGCCCTTACAACGGAAAAATTTTGCCGGGCTATATGTTTGGTGGCACGGGCTTTTGGGATACGTTCAGGGCATTATACCCGCTGCTGAACCTGTTGTATCCTTCCATTAATAAAGAGATGCAGGAAGGCCTGATCAACGATTATAAAGAAGGTGGCTGGTTGCCCGAATGGAGCAGCCCCGGTTATGCCGACATCATGATCGGCAATAACTCTGCATCGGTTGTAAGCGAAGCATACATAAAAGGTTTACGGGGATACGATATTGAAACGCTTTACCAGGCTTTAGTACATGGGGCAAATAACGAAGGGCCGGTGAGTGCGGTAGGCCGCAAAGGCGTTGCTTTTTACAACAAACTGGGTTATGTACCTTACGATGTAAAGATCAATGAAAATGCAGCACGTACCCTGGAATATGCTTACGACGATTTCAGCATTTATCAATTGGCCAAAGCATTGAATAAACCAAAAGCAGAAACAGAACTCTTTGCAAAACGCTGTTTAAACTACCGCAATTTATTTGACCCCGAAACCAAACTGATGAGGGGCAAAAATGAAGACGGCAAATTTCAATCGCCATTTAACCCTGCAAAATGGGGCGATGCATTTACCGAAGGCAATAGCTGGCATTATAGCTGGAGTGTTTTTCATGATGTGCAGGGATTGATTGATTTGATGGGTGGAAAGGAAATGTTTTGTAAAATGATAGATTCGGTATTTACGATGCCGCCAACTTTTGATGATACCTATTATGGTGAGACCATTCATGAAATAAGGGAGATGCAGATTGCCGGCATGGGTCAGTATGCCCATGGCAACCAACCCATACAGCACATGATTTATTTATACAATTACGCAGGGCAGCCATGGAAAACACAATACTGGAGCCGCGAAGTAATGAACAGGATGTACAAAGCCACACCCGATGGTTACTGTGGTGATGAAGATAATGGCCAAACCAGTGCCTGGTATGTGTTTTCGGCTTTAGGTTTTTACCCGGTGTGTCCTGCCACCGATCAGTACGTAATGGGAGCACCACTCTTTAAAAAAATGACCCTGAATTTAGAGAGCGGCAAAAAATTCATCATTGAAGCTCCTCAAAACAGCCAAAAGAATAAATACATTCAATCGGTAACAAAAAATGAAATGGGTTATTCTAAAAACTGGCTTAATCATTTTGAGATTTTAAAAGGAGGAAAATTAAAAATTAATATGGGCGCAAAACCATCAGCAACATGGGGCATTTCAAATGCAGATGTGCCTTATTCATTTTCATTGGATAAAAAATAAAATAAGTAAGATGAAAATCTTTTTTGCCTCATTAATTATTTTTTGCGCACTGGCTGTTAATGCACAAAACAACAGGGCCCTGGTATTTAATAAAGAGCTTAAGATACTGGTGGGTAATTGGGAAGGTAAGGTTGTATATACCGATCCTAAAAAGAATAATGCGCAGGTTATTTTAAAAGCCAGGCTCCAGGTAACCGAACTCACAGATTCGTTAAAGCTTAACTTTATTTATACCGACCCGGATGGAAATGAAACAAGGGATAGCAGCATTCTTTGCATTTATGATAAGGAAGACAAGCTGCGAATTGATCATGCATTATATGATATTGTATCTACTGCCAGGAAGGGCCCGGGGATGGAAGTGGTGGGTGAAAGAGCAGGATACGATAACATCCTGGAAGCGGGATTTGATCCCCGGTTAAAAGCGGACTTCCGCCAGGTAATATCTTTTGGGGCAACAAATTTAAATATCGTTAAAGAACTGAGGTACACGGAAAATGAATATTATTTTATACGGAGCAGATCAGCATTCACAAAAAAATAAACGTTTCATGGTCTGACGCCCTCGTCTGACCAATGTAACACCTGGTCTGACGTCCTCGTCTGACCATTTAAAAATGTGACAAATAGTATTGGTTTGACGCCCACGTCTGACCATTGTAAAAAATATGACAACACTTATCATCAACATAAAACAATTAATAAACGCAAGAGAGGAAACTTACCTTCTCCGGGGAGCAGCGCTGGCGCATCTTCCATCCATTGAAAACGCTTTTCTTTTAGTAGAAGACGATATCATTGCTGCTTACGGCCCCATGTACGAGCTTGAATTAAAAGTTCCGCAGTTGCCCAAGCATATTATTGATGCTCATGAGCAGTTTGTTTTACCTGCCTGGTGCGACAGCCACACCCATATTGTTTTTGCCAAAAGCCGTGAAGAAGAATTTATTGATAAGTTAAAAGGAATGAGTTACGCAGAGATTGCCGCCAAAGGCGGCGGCATATTAAACTCTGCCAATACATTAAATGAAACCAGCGAAGATGAATTATTTATCAGTGCCTGGAAAAGACTGGAGGAAGTAAGTAAACTGGGCACCGGTGCTATAGAAATTAAAAGCGGCTATGGTTTAACAGTAGCCGGGGAATTAAAAATGCTACGGGTTATAAAAAAACTCAAAGAAAGATCAGGCCTCAGTATTAAAGCAACTTTTTTGGGTGCCCACAACTATCCCGTTTTATATAAAGATGATCATCAGGGTTATATTGATCTTATTATAAACGAAATGCTGCCCGTTATTGCTGCAGAAAAACTTGCAGACTACATTGATGTGTTTTGCGAAACCAGTTTCTTTTCACCCGAAGAAATGGAAATTATTTGCAAAGCCGGCATCAGTTACGGACTAAAACCCAAGCTGCATGTTAACCAGTTAACAAGCATTGGGGGCATTGAATCTGCCATTAATTTAAATGCCTTATCGGTAGATCATCTTGAAATTATGACTGATAATGATGTTAAATTATTGAGCCAGGGTGAGTCATGCACCGCAGCGGATGGCTCCCAGGGTGGGTCACCCCTCAAGGGTGGCTCACCCGGTAGTGTTGATGCATTACTCTGGGGTGAGCCACCCTTGAGGGGTGACTCACCCAGACCACCCATTGCAACGCTCTTACCAACCGCTGCATTTTTCTTAAGAATGCAATATCAGCCTGCACGCAAATTAATAAATGCAGGTTGCGCCATCGCACTTGCCAGCGATTACAATCCCGGCTCATCGCCCAGCGGCAATATGAATTTTGTAATTGCATTAAGTTGTATCCAAATGAAAATGCTGCCACAAGAAGCTATTAATGCCGCCACTATAAACGGTGCTCACGCTATGGAAGTTCAGGACGAACTTGGCAGCATAACCACCGGCAAAAAAGCCAACCTTATTTTTACCAAACCCATTCCATCAATTGCTTACATGCCTTATTCATTTGGAAATAATTTGATTGATAAGGTGATGATCAATGGTGTGTTTGTTTAACCGCAGCGCCATGCAGCAGCCAAGATTTTCTCTGCACTTTGGCGACGTTGCGGTTAAATTTTACCTTCGCATCTTTACAGCAATGTTACATTAACAATGAAAAAAGTAGTCTTATTTTCTCTTTCAATACTTCTTACAGGTTTATGTGTTGCACAATCCGGAGGTATGGATTGCAGCATATTTAAAACCGGGAAATTTTCTTATTTCGATTCACTGAACCATACTGTTTTTGTAATCAGGAAAAAGAATAAGCAGCATGAATATAATTATCAAACCAAAGTAAAAACAGTTTTAAAAATAAAATGGATCAGTGGTTGTGCATATGAACTAACACAGGTATGGTCTGATAGCAAGGCACGAAGGAAATCTTACGGCGCAAAAACAGTTGTGGTCATTACTAAAATAATCGGTAACACCCGGGGGTATGAATATACCTGCAGGTGCGAAGACATACAACTGCAAATGAAGAATGCCGGAATAATGCGAAAGGAGGATTGATGAATATTTAATCCGTTATAAAAACTTTAAACCGCTCAAAACAATATCTCATCAGCATTTCCCTGTCATCCGGATGTGCAATATCAATCAGCAATTTTGCCCGTTGCCTCAAGTTTTTTCCAAACAAAAATGCCACACCATATTCGGTAACCACGTAATGCACATGGCCACGTGTGGTAACAACACCGGCGCCTTCCCTCAAATACGGAACGATCCTGGGCACTCCTTTTTTTGTGCGGCTTGTTAAAGCAATGATGGGTTTACCACCTGCACTTAATGCGGCACCACGAATAAAATCCATTTGTCCGCCAATACCACTGTATTGCATATTGCCAATACTGTCGCTGCATACCTGCCCGGTAAGATCCACTTCAATAGCGCTGTTAATGGCTATCACTTTGGGGTTGCGCCTGATCACATGCGGGTTGTTCACATAATCAATATCCAAAAAAGCAAAAGCCGGGTTATCATCCAGGTAATTGTATAAAGCACGGCTGCCAATAGCAAAAGAAGTAACACTTTTATTGGGATGAATGGCCTTCAGTTTATTATTGATCACATCTTTCTCCACCAGTTCTATTATACCATCGCTCAGCATTTCGGTGTGTATGCCCAGGTTTTTATGATTGCCCAATAAACTCAATACCGCATCTGGTATAGTACCAATGCCCAGTTGCAGGGTACTGCCGTCTTCCATCATGCTTGCAATATTTTTACCGATGATAAGTTCATCTGCACCCACTTTATTGCTATAATTTTCTTCAGGCAAAATTCCTTCATGAAAAACCATTTTTGTAAAACGGTCTGTATGTATCATGCCATCGCCATGTGTACGGGGCATTAAAGGGTTTACCAGGGCAATAACATTTTTTGCACTGTCAACCGCGGCACGGGCAATATCAACCGATAGGCCCAATGAACAATATCCATGTGCATCCGGTGGCGACACCTGTACAATGGCTGTATCCAGTTCAAGCACTTTATTTTTAAACAAACCGGGTATATCACTTAAAAATACCGGTATAAAATCAGCCCTGCCTTCGGCCACTGCCTCCCTTATGCTTGCCGAAACAAAAAGTGAATTGATATGAAAACTGTTGCTGTACTGTGCTTTGGCGATCTCCAGTTCACCTTTAAGTGTAATAGAAACAATTTCCACATGTTGCAGCCTGTCTGCTTCTTTTGCCAGTTCATGCAGCAGGTAAATGGGTGTGCATACACTACCATGAACAAAAACCCTTGTATCGCTTTCAATAATAGACAAAGCTTCTTTGGCGGATACGTAATTGTAAGGATGAATCATCGTTATTATTTAATTAGCGCAAAAATCCGGTTTAAAAAAATTGTTGAAGCTAATTTTCATCATGTTGATATATGATTTTGATATTTGGTTAACAAGCAAAGCCGCTAAGGCAAGAATCACAGGCCGCAAATAACTTTGCGACTTTGCGTTTCCTTTGCCTCTTTGCGTGAAACTTCTCATCTTTGCCTGAAACTTCTCATTATGCAGCTTATAGAATGCGTTCCCAACTTTTCCGAAGGCAACGACCTCAGCATCATCAAACAAATAACCAATGAAATAGAATCGGTTGAAGGCGTACGGTTATTGAATGTTGACCCCGGCAAAGCCACCAACCGCACTGTAGTAACGATGGTGGGACCCCCCGAACCCGTTATAGAAGCTGCTTTCAGAGCAATTAAAAAAGCAGGTGAGTTGATTGATATGAGTAAACACAAGGGCGAGCATCCCCGCATGGGTGCAACAGATGTTTGCCCGCTGATACCCATTGCCAGCATAAGCATGGATGAAACTGCAAAGTATGCACAACAACTGGCCAAAAGGGTAGGAGAAGAACTGAACATCCCTGTTTATTTATACGAAGCCGCACAGCCCGATACAACAAGAAATAATTTATCGGTGATACGTGCCGGAGAATACGAAGGCTTTTTTAAAAAAATAAAAGAACCACAATGGAAACCTGATTTTGGACCTGCCGAATTTGATCCCGCCAGAGGCGGGACCGTTATTGGTGCAAGAGATTTTTTGGT
>JANNYY010000411.1:0-21844 GCA_031410355.1 Chitinophagaceae bacterium
TTTCTAATTGTTCATAATCAACAATACCATCTTTGGTTACACCGTAATGAAGCGCATGGTAGGTTTTTCCACTAAAGTTAGCAGGGCTGCCATGTGTAAGATGTCCGCCCATACTCAGGTCCAGTCCTAAAAATTTTTCTCCGGCTTTCATCACGGCCAGAAAAACGGCGCCATTTGCCTGTGCACCACTATGAGGCTGTACATTTGCCCAGCTTGCATTAAATATCTTTTTTAATCTTTCAATAGCTAAGTTTTCAATTTCATCTACTACTTCGCAACCGCCATAATACCTTTTGCCGGGGTAACCCTCCGCATACTTATTGTTGGGCACCGTGCCCATGGCCTGCAGGGTTTGCAGGGAAGCAAAATTTTCAGAAGCAATCAGCTCAATGCCGTTACGTTGCCGTTGCAACTCCTGATCAATTAAATCAAAAACCAAAGTATCTTTTTGCATTATGCCTGTTTTAGAACCGCAAATATAAGCTGCATATAGTATTTTATTGATTTGATTATTAACGGTTGTGCATATAAATGCCTCAATTATATAAAATGTATTACTTTCACACCCGTTTCAAGTTTTAAGAAAAACAGGATTGTAAACTAAATGTACTGCCCATGGCAGGTTAGTTTTAAACAATGAAGGCAATTATTCCGGTGGCGGGGGCAGGTACAAAACTTCGTCCGCATACATATACACAACCCAAGGCGCTGATACCACTTGCGGGTAAAACAATACTGAGTATTATTGTTGACCAACTGCATGAGGCTGGTATTAATGATTTCATTTTCATTATTGGTTACCTCGGCGAGAAGATCCAGGATTACGTTCAAAAAAAATATCCTGAGTTAAACTGTCATTTTGTGCAGCAAAACGAAAGGTATGGTACAGGACATGCCATTAACTTAACCAGGGAACTGGTAGGCACCGATGAAGTATTGATTGTTTTGGGCGATACCATTGCCGATTACGACGTAAAAGAAGTGATCAATTCTCCTTTTTCTATGCTGGGTATAAAAAAGGTAGATGACCCCCGTAATTTTGGTGTGGCCGAAATTGAAGACGATGGCTTAATAACCAAAGTGGTTGAAAAACCTTCTATTCCAAAAAGCAATATGGCTTTGGTAGGGGTTTATAAAATAAAGGAAACTGAGTTTATGTTTTCCTGTCTTGAAAAATTAGTGGTGGTAAATGCTAAAGGCCAGGATGAATTTAGTTTAACAGATGCATTGGAGTGTATGATGCAGCATGGGGCTATATTTAAATCGTTTAAAGTAAGTAACTGGTTTGATTGCGGAAAAAAAGAAACTTTGCTGGAATCCAACGCAACTTTGTTGAAAAAATTCGGCGGTAATGTATCAGAAGAGCACTCCTTCGAAAACACGGTAATTATTCCACCAGTATCTATAGCTGAGGGCTGTGAAATAAAAAACTCGGTAATAGGCCCAAATGTTACTATTGGCGAACATACCAAACTCAATCATGCTATCATCAAAAATTCTATAATTGGATCTTACTCCAACCTGTTTGAAATTGTTTTAAGCAAATCGCTTATTGGCAGCGATGCCGAAGTAAGGGGCGTAAACCGCAGTTTAAATATTGGCGATAATACAGCTATTGATTTAAGCGGGGCCGGTGGACTCTCCTGATGCATTATTTCAACTCCTTTTAACAAATATGCCTTTTTCTTCAGGTATTTTATAAAAAAGCTGATGAATTATAAAATAAAATCATTTACTTTGCGTTTCAAAGTACTTTTAACTTGCTGATATATTTTAACAATTTTTGAAAAAGAAGATATAATAAAAGATGCAAAACCGGGTTACAAAACTTTTTAATATTAATTATCCGATTGTGCAGGCCGGCATGGTTTGGGCCAGTGGCTGGAGGCTTGCAAGTGCAGTTAGCAATGCAGGCGCATTAGGTATAATTGGCAGTGGCAGCATGTATCCCGAAGTATTAAGGGAGCATATTCAAAAATACAAAACTGCTTCAGATAAGCCGTATGCCGTAAATGTGCCATTATTATACCCTGATATTGATAAACATATTCAGATCATCATTGAAGAAAAAGTACCGGTAGTTTTTACATCTGCCGGTAATCCCAAAACCTGGACATCAATTTTAAAAGAAAAAGGAATAACTGTTGTGCATGTGGTGAGCAGCAGTAAGTTTGCCATAAAAGCGCAGGAGGCCGGCTGCGATGCAGTGGTGGCAGAAGGTTTTGAAGCCGGTGGGCATAATGGAAGAGAAGAAACAACTACCATGGTTTTAGTGCCTGCAGTTTGCGCTGCAGTGGATATACCGGTTTTAGCAGCAGGTGGTATAGCTACCGGCCGGCAAATGCTGGCAGCCATGGTGTTGGGAGCCGATGGCGTGCAGGTTGGCAGCCGTTTTGTAGCAAGTAACGAAGCCTCATCGCATATAAATTTTAAAAACCTGGTTATTGCAGCTATGGAGGGTGATACACATTTATCATTAAAACAATTAACCCCTGTGCGGCTGATGAAGAATAATTTTTTTATGCAGGTGCAGGAAGCAGAAAAAAAGTGTGCCCCGGTTGAAGAGCTTGAAAATTTACTAGGAAAAGGAAGGGCAAAGCGGGGCATGTTTGAAGGTAAACTTGAGGAAGGGGAACTGGAAATTGGACAGGTTTGTGCTTTAATAAAAAATATTAAGCCGGCTGCAGAAATTGTATATGATCTGTATAAAGAATATGAAGACGCCTTAAAGCTGCCGCTAAAGTAATTATCTTTGCACATTATTAAAAAATCAGTAAATCAATATCTACAAATGTTAAGTAACCCAGGGCAATTTTATAGCAGATTTAAAAAAGCAATTTCTGTTTTTACTATACTTTTTTTCTTTGTTTTAAGTTTTGCTAATGCACAAATTAAGGATCCCAGCAGCCCGGATGTGCCCACATTGCCATCGCAAATGCCACCTGCCGAGCTTTATAATTTATTAAAAGATAAAAATGGAGATGAAAGAAAAAAAACCGGGGAAGACAGTAATAAGTCGCTTAAAGACAGGATTGAGAAAGACAGTTTGATAAAAGAAAAAACTCCCCAGTCCCGTAATCCCACAGAAGATACTTATGGCATGAACCTGTTTCGTGGTGGGGTTATAGCTTCTATTTCCGAATTATCAACGCCTCCTTTGGATTATCCTATTGGCGTTTATGACCAGATCATTGTTTCGTTATGGAATGGCGCTGAAGCTACTCTTGATTATACTGTAGCCAGAGACGGCTCTATTTTCCCTACCAGTATTGGTAAAATTTACCTGCAGGGGTTAACTTTTGAAAATGTAAGGTCATTATTAACAAGAAGGTTTAAAGCCTTTGTGCCTCCATCTACAAATATATCTGTATCAATCGGGCAGCCCCGAACCATTTCTGTTAATGTGGCCGGCGAAGTGAACACCCAGGGCCCTGTTACTGTTTCGGCTTTTACCAATGCATTTAATGTAATTGCACTGGCCGGCGGGCCAACTAATTTGGCCAACCTGCGGGATATTGAAATAAAGCGAAATGGAAAAATTATAGATGTGCTTGACGTATATAAATATTTAACTACCGGCGATTTTGGAAAACACATCTACCTTGATAATAATGATTTTGTGATAGTGCAGACTGTGGAGAAAAAAGTAAAGGCCGAGGGAAAATTTAAACGCCCTATGTTTTACCAGTTAAAAAAAGAAGAAGGGATGAAAGCGCTTTTAAAATACGCTGGTGGCCTGGAAACAGATGCATTTTCGAGCGGCGTAAAAGTATATCGTACCGAATTAGAAAAGCAGGTTATAGAAGATGTAAATGCAACTGCTATCATAAATCCTACAAATGATACACGTTTAAAAAATGAAGATTTTGGACTGGTTGACGGAGATATTGTAAAAGTCATTGCTGTAAATCCGGGCCTGTTTAATAAAATTGAGATGAAAGGGGAAATTTCGTATCCGGGCCAGTATGAAGCCCGAAAAGGTGATAAACTATTTGATTTGATAAACCGGGCAGGAGGTATTACCCGTAATACATATTTACCCCGTGCCTATATTTTTAGAGGTGGCGGCGACAGCACCAATATTAAAGCCAGTAAGGTTGAAGTGAACTTAACGGATATTACTACCAATGACACGTCCAGTATTTATAATGTTGAATTATTTGCAAATGACCAGGTGCTTTTGTTTAATAACAACCAGTTTGCCGATAAGCAATATGTTGAAATTTTTGGTGAAGTAAGAAAAGAAGGTAAAGTAAATAAGTATGGCGGTATGACATTACAGGATCTGTTGTATTTATCCGGAGGATTAAAGCAATCGGCAGAATATGGGAGAATAGAAATTTCAAGTGTAGTTGATATTGACTCTGCCAAGGGAATGCAGCAACCAACACGTACAGTTGTAAAAACTATAAAGGTATCCCCAAACCTTGACCTGGACAGTGTATCTGCCGCCCTGGTATTAAAGCCTTACGACCAGATATATGTTCGCAAAAATCCCACATTTGAGTTACAGCAACTTGTACAGATAAATGGGTTGGTACAATACTCGGGCCCATACCCAAGATTAAGTAAATACGAAAGATTATCATCCTATATACAAAGGGCAGGAGGCCTTAAAGAACTCGCAGATTTAAGCGGTGCTATTTTGTACCGCAGAAAAACGCAGTTCTTCAGGGAAAATGTTACCAGCAAAGTAGCATCCTTAACTGATTCTATAGGTGGTATTGTGGTAGATTCGGTAAAAACGCCTATAGCTGAAGTGGCCAATGAGCCTATCAGCATTGATTTGTACCGTGCATTGAAATATAAGAACAGCAAGTATGATATTATATTGCAGGAAGGTGATATAATCTTTATCCCGGAAATAAATCCATTTGTAGATGTAAAAGGAGTAGTTCAGTCGCCGTTAAAACTCACATTTGATAAAGAGCATACCGGTGTTGGTTATTATATAGATAAGGCCGGTGGCTTTGGCATAAAGCCCTGGCGCAGGCGCATATTTGTAACTTATGCAAGTGGTAAAAGCAAGCGCACAAAAAATCTTTTCTTCATGCATTTTTATCCTAAAGTTAAAGAAGGTGCTGTTGTAACTGTACCGGCAAGGCCACAGGGTGCAGAAATTACCGATACACTTTTGCAGGTTGTAGTTTCAACTATTCCCATAGCCTTAGCCGCTTTTCTTGTTAATTTAATAAAGTAACCGCAGTAAAAATATATTTGTAAATGAACAGTATAGAACTTTTAAAGCAACTTTTAAACCGGCTTAAAAGATACAGTTGGCTTATAGTTATAATTGCTGCTGCATTTGGTGCATTTTTTTATTACCTGGCAAATCAAAGTGTGTTGTTATACACTTCAAAAGCCACTGTTTTTCCCTTAAACGGTACTACAGAAAGCAGTCCCGGATCAACCATCAGCAGCCTGCTGGGGCTGGGCGATGCAACAAAATCATTTACCGGCGATGCATCTATTAATATAGTAGAACTGGCCAGCAGCCGCCGTACCAGGGAGGCAGTTGCGATGGTTAGAATACCTTCGATGCAGAATAAAACTGTTTCGGAACTGATTATAGAAGAGAATAACAGGCATACCGGCTTTATGCAAAATAAAGCTATTGACCCCCCTAAAGACAGCCTTAATAAAATAAATATTGCCAGTAGTTTATTAGGCGCTGCATTTGTAGCCAAGATAAACAAGAATGGTATTCTTGAACTGTATTTTACAAACAGTAATGATAAACTGGTCAGGGAAGTGAGTTACATATACATTGAAAAACTTTCAGATTTTTATATTAATCTAAAAAAGAAAAAAGCACAAATTGATTTTGAATTTGCTGTAAGAAAAGCAGATTCATTACTTGCTGTTTTAAATCGGCTGGATAAACGTGCTATTGCTCTTGATGAAAGTACTTTTTTTACAAACGAAGGTTTAAAAAAATATTCATTACCTAAAATAAACCTTGCGCAGGATAAAGCAACGGTACAATCTCAATATTATTATGCGGTAAACAACCGCGAGTCTGCTGCCTACCGTTTACAAAAAGAAACACCCATTATCGAACCGCTTGACAGGCCCGAACCTCCATTTAATCAAACTCAAAAATCTAAAATGATGTACGTTTTAATAGGGCTGATCCTGGGATCTATTATGGGCGTATTACTTGTAAGCTGGAAAATTATTAATAAATACCTGGCCGAAGAATTAAATAAAGCTGTTGCCAAAGCATCACAACCAAAAGCTGATTTACTTAAACCCCAGGAAGAGCCTGTAAAATGATTTTATTACCGGCGTTTTATTTCCGGAATGCCCATTTAATCATTTCCTTCCAGCTTGGTTTTTTACCATACATTAAAATACCGGTACGGTAAATTCGGGCAGCAAACCAGGTGGTAAACATAAACCCTGCAATTAGTAAAGCCATTGATAAACCCAATTGCCACCACGGCACTGTGTTTGGTACACCAAAAGGAATGCGTGCCATCATCACAATAGGAGAACTGAACGGAATAATACTTGCCCAAACTGCAAGCGAACTGCCGGGGTTAGCTATTGCAGGTGTCATTAGTGCAATTGAAAAAATAATCAGCATAGTTATAGGGAAACTGAGCGACTGCGCTTCTCTCATATCTTCATTAATAGCACTGCCAATTGCTGCATATAAAGAAGAATAGAAAAAGAAACCCGCCAGCAAATAAAAAATAAAGCAGCCAACTACAACAGGAATATTTAAACTTGTAAATACACTTTGAATTTGCCCAACCATACCGGATGCTCCGCCGCCCTGGTGCCCGGTTGTTTTGCCAATATTATAAATGATAAAAATACAGGCTATCCAAATTAAAAACTGTGTTAACGCCACCATGCCAATGCCAATAATTTTACCTATCATTAACTGAAATGGTTTTACAGATGATACCACCACTTCTGCAATACGGCTGGTTTTTTCTTCTGTTACACCCATCATTACCTGGCTGCCATAAAGCAGTAAAATAAAATACATTAAAAAGCCAGATACATATCCAACAACAGTAGCAATACCGGCATCTGCATTTTTATTTTTTTCGTTGTTTAATTTTAGGCTGATGGTTTTGTTTAAAACAGCTTCTTTTGCAGCATCAATACCCAGGCTGTCATGTTTTATTTTGCTCCACAACAGGTTTAACTTTTTTTCGATGGGTTTTAAGGCACCCATGCCAAAAGATTTTTTTGTATTTACCGAAAGGCTGTCCACGCCCGATTGCCACTTAAAATTTTCGGGTATCAGCAAATAGCCATCATAACCTAATGAGTCAAAATTTTCATTAAATTTTTCTGTGCCGGCAGCAACTAAATGTATTGTATTTAAAGTGTCATTACCATTTACAGATTTAATCAGATCTTCATTAAATAAACCCGATCCGTCAATCAGCGCAATGTTTAAATCTTCCCTGGTTTTGTCGGCAATATACCCTGTTCCAAATATCAGCCCCAGGTATAAAAGCGGAAACAGAATGGTGCCGATGATGAAAGTCCTTTTTCGTACCCTGGTAAGAAACTCCCGTTGTATTATTAATAAGATTTTGTTCATAGTATGATAAGTTAGTTTTGTAAATTGATCATGAAGTTGCTTTTTCAAACTGCCTGGCGGTTGGAGTACCTTCTACCAGTTTAATAAATATATCGTTTAAAGAGGGTAGTATTTCTTCAAAAGAAACAATACCGGTTGACCGGTTAATAAAATAACCAAGCACATCGTTTGGTTTAAAGCCTTCATTTATTTTCACTACAAGTTCCTCCTTTTTGGTATTGATAATTTCAAATGCATGGCTGTTAATATTATCCGGTATGGCTTCTAACTGTATGCTGAAAAGGTTTTCTTTAAAATTTTGTTTTACATCTTCTACCGTGCCATCTAAAATCTTTTGTCCTTTATTCACCAGTACAATTTTGTTACAGATCTCTTCTACCTGTTCCATACGGTGTGTACTGAAAATAATTGTAGTACCATTTTGAGCCAGCCGGTAAATTTCATCTTTAATTAAATTGGCATTTATAGGATCCAGGCCGCTGAAGGGTTCATCCAGGATAATCAGATCGGGTTCGTGCAAGACGGTAATAACAAATTGTAATTTTTGTCCCATGCCCTTACTCAGGTCTTCCACTTTTTTATTCCACCAGCTTTCCATTTCCAGCCGTTTAAACCAGTATTTTATTTTAAGCATGGCATCATTTTTACTCAACCCTTTAAGCCGGGCAAGATATAACGCCTGTTCTCCTATCTTCATCTTTTTATATAAGCCCCGCTCTTCGGGCATATAACCAATATACTTTGCATCATTTTCAGCATCAAACTTCTTACCCTTCAATAAAATGTTGCCCGAATCTGGATAAAATATACCAGTAATCATCCTGATTAAAGTGGTTTTACCGGCGCCATTGGGGCCAAGCAAACCAAAAATGCTGCCCTGTTCAATATTCATGCTGATATCGTCAACAGCTTTTTGAGTAGCAAAATATTTTTTTAAATTATGTACTTCTAAAATGTTCATACTAAAAAATTAAGTTAGTAAAGATAATGTGCAAAGAAATCAATTATTTTATTTTATACAAATGGTACATCAGCACATCAGCAAATTAGCACATTGACCAGCCACCCGCTCCCCATCCATCGCTGCACTTACAATTCCCCCTGCAAATCCTGCACCTTCCCCGCAGGGATAAAAATTATTCAATTGTGGATGCGTTAAACTTTCGCTGTTGCGTGGAATACGCACAGGTGATGAGGTACGGCTTTCTGTTGCTACAACAACCGCATCGTTTGTGTAATAACCTCTAAGTTGTTTTCCAAACGCTGTAAAACCTTTGGCAAGCGATTGATAAATAAAACCGGGTAACACATTTTGCAACTGGGTTGATTGTAAACCTGGTAAATAAGAATTGGCGGGCAGGGAAGCTGATAATTTTGCATTGCTGAAATCAACCATACGCTGTGCAGGAGCAACAAATTTTCCACCACCGGCGGTAAAACAATTTTGTTCAACCATTTGTTGAAAATGTAAAAGTAGTAAAGGGTTGTTGATGTCAATATTTTTTTTACCTGCTGCTTTTAATTCCCTTACGGCATCTTCCCTTTCAACCTGCACTACCATACCACTGTTGGCGTAAGGATTATTTCTTTTTGAAGGGCTCCAGCCATTTACCACCAATTCACCAGACGATGTGGAAGCAGGTGCAATAATGCCGCCCGGGCACATGCAAAAAGAAAATACGCCTCTTTCATTTACCTGTTTTACCAAGGCATAAGATGAAGGAGGCAAATGTTCATCCCTAACCGGGCAGTGGTATTGAATAGTATCAATTAATTGCTGTGGATGTTCAATTCTTACACCAAGGGCAAATCCCTTGGGTTCTATCTGGATTTTTTTTTGATGCAGTAATTCAAAAATATCCCTGGCGCTGTGGCCGGTTGCTAAAATAAATGCATCTGCTTCAAAAATATTTCCATCTTCAGTTTTAACTGATCTTATTTTTTGTTTTTCAATATTAAGATCAATAACTTTTTTTTCAAATAAAAATTCGCCGCCACAATCAGTAATTTGTTGCCGGATGGAGGTAATAATTTGCGGAAGTTTGTTGGTGCCTATATGTGGGTGTGACTGGTACAGGATTTTTTCTTCGGCACCAAATTTTACAAATAGATTTAATATGCGGTCAATATCACCTCTTTTATTACTGCGGGTATAAAGTTTACCATCGCTGTATGTGCCGGCGCCACCTTCGCCAAAGCAATAATTACTCTCCGGGTTTATAATTCCTTCTTTATTAAGGATGGCCAAATCCCGTCTTCTGGATCTTACATCTTTTCCCCTTTCTAAAATAATTGGTTTAATACCAGCTTCAATTAAATGCAAGGCAGCAAACAACCCGGCAGGTCCGGCACCAATAATAACAACCCGCTTTTCGGCTTTGTTTACTTCCTCAAAATTAAATGATTGTATTTCTCTCTTAGCGAAAGGTTCATCAATAAAAGCATTCACGGTAAGATTTACCCAAATCGTTTTTGCCCTCGCATCAATTGATTGCTTTAAGATGTGATAGCCGGAAACTACATTGATTTTTTTACCAGCAGTACGGGCAATCAAATTTTTTACAGCCAGCTCATCAGCTGCATCTGAAGGCAGGAGTTTAAGAGAGATTTTTTGTTGCATTTTCAAAAGCCGGATACTTATTCCGGAAATTTTTATTCGCTTTATTCTATAACAAAATCTTCGCAAGTTCCCCCTCACCCTGAGCGTAGTCGAAGGGCAGGGGGCGGAGGGGGTTTTAAAACGGCAGATCATCCACTGCATCCGGCGGTGTTGCAGAAAAAGTATCTAATGGTTCCAGGTAATCACTATCAGTTTTAGAAGTGGCTGATTGCAGGATCTGCTCAATTCTCCAGGCATCTAAATTGGTTATATAATTGATCTTCCCGTCCTTTTCCCACTTACTGCCCTTAATGTTAAAATACACTTTTATTTCATCGCCAATATTTACCCGGTCAATAATGGTTGTTTTATCCTGTACACATTGAAACTTAGCGTAGTTGATAATGGTGCGGCCGTTAAAATCTTCGGTTTTTTCAACAGTAAATTCACGGGTCTTAAAAGTTTCGGTGCGTTGTACGGTATCATATTTCGCAACTAATTTGCCTGTAAGTTCATAACTCATAAATAATAATTATTAATCAAAAGTAAATATATTTTTTCTGATAATTATTTTTTGATTCTATTCTTTGTTACAGATAAAAATAACTATCTTCCTTTTGATTTCTCTTTTGAATATAATAAAATGGTAAATCAGCAGACTTACTGTTAATAAGCAAATCAAATATCCCATGATTTTTCCTGTCTCTTTAAAACTATACCATATATAGATAATACAGTACTTGATTAAAGCCTGGTTTATGAACGAAAAAATATTGACCAGGTTTTTGCAGTACAGGTATTTGCTTTTTTTGACATAAATCAACTGAGTTTTTTAAAAAACCATGAACCCATGTACCTGTAAATCAGACTGGTTGGGCACACATTTTTTTGGAACAATCTTGATTTTGAGTTTTTGAGATTTAAAGAAAATGAGGATAAAATCTCATACTGTGGTTAATCGGAAAAAAACAAATCAATAAAAAGTTTTTTTTTCAACATTTTATTCGATATTCGCTGTCCTGCTAAACTTTTTTTTTCAATTTTAATTGAAAAAAAATTCTGGAAGTAATAAGGAAACTATTCTTAACCCGATATATAAATTGCTAAGGAACTAATGGATAAAGCTTTTGAAAAAGTATGGATTAATTGTTTAGAGATAATCAAAGACATTGTTGAATGGCAGCATTTCAAAACATGGTTCGAACCTATTAAGCCGGTTGCATTAAAAGAAAAAATATTAACAATACAAGTACCAAGTCAATTTTTTTATGAGTACCTTGAAGAGCATTATGTTTCGCTGCTGGCAAAAACATTAAAAAGAGAATTAGGAAAAGAGGCGAGACTGGAATACAGGATAATGGTTGACAGCGGCAACAGTAAAAATAAACCACAAACCGTTGATGTACCGGGGCAGGGTTACAAATCTTATTCAAATAATGAAATGGATTTTCCTTTAGTCATAAATAATCCCGTAAAGAATCCCTTTGTAATTCCGGGGCTTAAAAAAATGCAGATTGACCCGCAGTTAAATCATGCATATACTTTTGACGCATTTATTGAAGGTGATTGTAACCGCGTAGCACGCCGGGCCGGTAAAACCGTTGCAGAAAAACCAGGTACCACATCTTTTAATCCATTGGTTATTTATGGTGGTGTTGGCTTGGGTAAAACACATTTGGCCCAGGCAATAGGTAATGAAGTAAAAAGGCTTCATAGCAATAAAGTTGTATTATATGTAAGCTCCGAAAAATTCATCAACCAGTTTATAGATCACGGGCGTAACGGTGCCATTAATGATTTTATCCATTTTTACCAGTTGATAGATGTATTAATTATTGATGATGTACAATTTTTTAACCGTGCCGAAAAATCACAAGATGCATTTTTCTCAATCTTTAATCATTTGCACCAAAGCGGTAAGCAATTAATTTTAACCAGTGATAAACCCCCTAAAGACCTTGAAGGTGTTCAGGAAAGATTACTGAGCAGGTTCCGCTGGGGTTTAAGTGCCGATTTACAGGTACCTGATTATGATACCAAGATTGAGATACTGGAGAAGAAGATGAAGAACGACGGTTTGGAAATGCCTCCTGAAGTTGTAAAATACATTGCCTATAATATAAACAGCAATGTTCGTGAGTTAGAGGGAGCTTTGATATCATTGTTGGCACAATCTTCGCTGAATAAGAGGGAAATAGATCTTGAATTGGCGAAAAAAGTACTTAGAAATTTTGTAAAATCATCCAGTAAGGAGATTACGATAGATGCCATTCAAAAAATGGTTTGTGAATATTTTGATGTTCCTTATGATAAGCTGTTACAAAAAACACGCAAGCGTGAAATTGTACAGGCCCGCCAGATAACCATGTTCCTGGCCAAAGCATTTACCAAAAATTCATTAAAAACAATTGGCGAACATTTTGGTGGAAGAGATCATACTACCGTAATTCACAGTTGCCAAACAGTAAAGGACCTGATGGATACCGACAGCCTTTTTAAAGAAAGTGTACTGGAGCTACAGCAAAAAGTGCATTTAGCAGCTATGTGAAAACCCCCTCCGCTCCGCTGCGGCGGAGAAGTTTGAGAAAAAATATTTAAAGAGAATGATTGATTTCATTCTTTTTTTTTATGAGCCCGGCATATATCTTTTAATCAACTTCATTGGCAGTTTATCCTGAGCGAAGCCGAAGGACACTCTTGTGCATTATATCTATATTCAGCATTTCGGAATTATTTATGTTTATTTATCATTTAGTTTTGGGTAATAACACTTTGAATTGTATTTTTGCCACCCCTTAAGAAATGGGCAGGTTAGGAGAGGTTCCGCCAGCTGGCGGACGAAAAGGAACGGATATGAAGTGTAGTTATTTAAAATAGGTATTTTGGAGAGGTGCCTGAGAGGCCGAAAGGAACGGTTTGCTAAATCGTCGTACGGGTTAAACTGTACCGTGGGTTCGAATCCCACCCTCTCCGCAAAAGTTCTTATAAGTTTTTATATTGATCGGGTTTTCCCAATAAACCCATCAAATATTTTTTAAGTTCGGGATGTAGCGTAGCCCGGTTATCGCGCCTGGTTTGGGACCAGGAGGTCGCAAGTTCGAATCTTGCCATCCCGACACTTTTAGCCTTTCTGTTTATTCAGGAAGGCTTTTTTATTGCCTGTAACCCAATAGGGATAAGGTGTGTAGCTATGATCTTCCTTCATCCGCATAAAGGTGGCACCTGTATCTGTTTTGCTAAAACTTTTTCTGCCTTAACCCATTATTTTTTCCTGTTGTTCATATTTATCTAATGCAGCAGGCCAGTGCTTGTTGGCTTATTCTTCAAAGGGTACTGAGTCACCATATCAAATTCTTAATCAACTTACTTAATATGTAAAAACCTGTATTAATTATTTCAAATTTGGATCTATTGGCTTCCCTCTTTTATAAATGATCAGACCATTCAAAAAATTCCGTAACACCTGGTCACCCGCTTCTACAAATCCCGGGTGGTCTTCATTCCTGAACAGATCTCCCAAAGCGCCTTTGGTTATTTCAAAATCAACCAGCGATAATATTTCAATAATATCATCATTGCGTAAAGAAAGTGCGACCCTTAATTTTTTAAGTATATCATTATTGCTCAGCATTTTTTAAAATTTAAATTAAAAACAAAAAAAATCCTTTCGCAGTGAAAGGATTTTTAAATACGGTTGTATTGTGAAGATTAATAATCTCTGTTGTAACCACCGCCACCACCGCCACGGTTTCCACCGCCGCCATAGCCGCCACCACCGCTACGGTTTCCACCACCGCCGCCGTAGCCACCGCCGCCACTTTTCTTGTAGCCGCCGCCACCGCCGCCGCTTCCGAAACTGCGCTTTTTAAAGTCGCCTTCCTGCCGTGGTTGAGATTCGTTAACGATTAATTTACGGCCCTGAACTTCAGTTTCGTTTAATGCAGCGATTGCAGCTTTTGCAGCTTCATCGTCTTCCATTTCAACAAAACCAAATCCTTTACTGCGGCCGTTCATTTTGTCTTTTAAAATTTTAGCGCTGGTAACGCTGCCATGCTCTGTGAAGAGATTCATTAAATCGTCGTCGGTCATTGTCCAACTGAGATTTCCTACGTAGATGTTCATTGTAAAAACTTTTAAATAATTAAATAAAAAACTATAATGACTTAGTTGTTACAATGTACTGAATCGGACTTCGAAAAAAGCTACTTCAGCCAATAGCGAAAAACTAAAACCATTAATTACAAAGTAAAGATAGGTTTTTCCTTAGAAAATTGCCAAAATGGAGTTAAAATACTTAAAATAACCAATATATCTATTCAGCGTTTTGAAAATCAATTAGTTAACTGGTTCTTTTATTTGTTTTTAACTTGTATTTATTGATTATCTTCGAAAATTATCAATGTTATTATCAATAAAACATATCAATTCTGTAAAAATCGCTAATGCCGGGTGGGTACTTATCTCCATTAATATATTTACCACAACAACCCGTTAGGGTTGTACAATTTCATATCAAAATTTTGAGCAAAACGCCTTATCCGCTTAACGGAAATGTATCTTTACTTTAATCTTTAATCATACTTATATGCAGGTTTTAAAATTTGGGGGCAGTTCAGTTGCAAATGCCGAAAATATAAACAAGGTAATAGCAATCATTAAAAGCAACACATACGGTACAAAAAAAATTATTGTTGTTTCTGCATTGGGTGGTATTACCGATCTGTTACTAAAAACGGCTGCGCTTGCCGAAGCAAATGATGAAATGTATAAATCTCTTTTGCAGGAGATAGAAACCAAACACTTGCAGGCGGTGAAAGATCTGATACCGGTGCAACAACAAAGCGCTGTGCTAAGCCTGGTAAAAAAGATCTGTAACGAAGCAGAAGATATTTGTAATGGTATTTTTTTATTAAGAGAATTATCTGCACGTACCAAAGACAGGATTGTTAGTTATGGTGAATTACTTTCCTCTCAAATAATTGCTGCAAAATTAAATGCAGCCGGTATGGTAACGGAATGGAAAGATGCAAGAGAATTAATTATTACAGACAGTAATTATGGCCTGGCAGCGGTTGATTTTGCCACTACCAATAAAAAAATTTTGTTTTTCTTTGCTGAATCAGCATCATCATTATTTATCGTCCCAGGCTTTATTGCATCTGATAAAAATAATGTTACCACAACTTTAGGAAGAGGGGGATCAGATTATACTGCAGCGATCATAGCTGCTGCTGTAGATGCATCTGTTTTAGAAATATGGACCGATGTTTCCGGCATGATGACGGCAGACCCCAGGCTGGTGAATAACAGTAAACATATTCCACAAATATCTTACCAGGAAGCCATGGAGCTTTCGCATTTTGGTGCCAAAGTAATTTACCCGCCAACCATTCAACCGGTGATGAAAAAACAAATTCCGGTTTGGATAAAAAATACGTTTGCGCCGGACGATGCAGGAACGGTAATAAAAAATGAAGCCACTGCAACAGGCACCAGCATACAGGGCATATCGAGCATAAATAATATTGTATTGTTAAGCCTGGAAGGCAGTGGCATGGTAGGCATACCCGGGTTTTCAAAAAGATTGTTTGAAGCATTGGCGAATGCATCCATCAATGTGATACTTATTACACAAGGTTCTTCGGAACATTCTATATGCGTGGGTATTGATGAACATGCCAGTGCAATGGCTAAAGAAGTTGTTGACAACGCTTTTGCTTATGAGATTGAAACAAATAAAGTTGATCCTATCAATGTGGAAAAGCAATTATCCATTGTTGCCATTATAGGCGATAATATGAAGAATCATTCGGGTATCAGCGGTAAAATGTTTTCGGCATTGGGAAGAAATGGTGTTAGCATACGTGCCATTGCACAGGGGGCTTCAGAAAGAAATATTTCTGCAGTTATCAGTACAGCCGATGTTAAAAAAGCCATCAATGTTTTGCATGAAGAGTTTTTTGAAACCACTTACAAACAGGTGAATTTGTTTATTGCGGGGTTAGGTAATGTAGGACAAAAATTATTGGCCCAACTGCAACAGCAAAAACAATTTTTATTAGAGCACCTGCGGATTCAGATTAGAGTTGTTGGTATTGCCAACAGTAAAAAAATGTATTTTAATGAAGATGGTATTGATATAAACAACTGGCAAACAGAAATCCAAAAAGGCGAGGCAATGAACCTTGCTGGTTTTACATCAACTATCCAAACAAAAAATTTACGCAATTCCGTTTTTGCAGATATTACAGCCAATGATGAACTGGCAACTATTTATGGAGAACTTTTACAAAAAAGTATTTCGGTTGTTGCCTGTAATAAAGTGGCTGCATCGTCGCCCTATGTATATTATAAAAAACTGAAAGGCCTGGCCAATGAATTCAACAGCCTGTTTTTATTTGAAACAAATGTTGGCGCCGGGCTTCCTGTTATTGGTACATTAAAAGACCTGTTGCATAGCGGCGATAAAATAAACCGCATTGAAGCGGTATTAAGCGGCACATTAAATTTTGTTTTTAATAATTATGACGGCACTAAAAGTTTTGCATCGGTAGTTAAGCAGGCACAGGATGAAGGTTATACCGAGCCCGATCCAAGGCTTGATCTCAGCGGCAAAGATGTGATGCGGAAGATCATGATCTTAGCAAGAGAATCGGGTGAGCAGATGGAGATGGAAGATATCAGCAATAATTCTTTTATGCCCGAAAGTTGTATGAGAGGTTCAGTTGAAGATTTTTACGCAGCTATGGAAAAAGAAGAAAATCATTTTAAAAAAATAGTAGAAGCTGCAAAAGCTGCAGGTAAAAAATTAAAATTTGTTGCCAGTTACGATAAAGGTAAAGCGGCTGTAGGTTTGCAGCAGGTAGATGAACAAAGTGATTTTTATCATTTGTACGGCAAGGATAACGTGGTATTGTTTTATACAGAGCGTTATCCTGAGCAGCCATTGGTTGTAAAGGGGGCCGGTGCAGGAGCAGCCGTTACTGCATCGGGCGTGTTTGCAGATATTATAAGAGCTGCAGCTATTTAAATTCAATCTTCATGAAAAAAATAAAAATAGCCGTACCCGCAACTGTAGCAAACCTTGTTTGTGGTTTTGATATTTTGGGCATGGCGTTGAATGATCCCAATGATATTATGGAACTGGAATTACTTGATAAACCTATCATCAATATAAAACATACAGATGATTATGGTTTGCCGGAAGATGCCCCGAAAAATGTTGCAGGAGTTGCATTACAGGCATTGATGGATGAGTACGGCAGTAATATAGGATTTAATGTAACTGTGCATAAAAATATAAAACCCGGTAGTGGCCTTGGTTCCAGCGCGGCAGGCTCGGCGGGGGCGGTTGTTGCAGCCAATCACCTACTTAATGATCATTTTACTAAAGAAGACTTGGTAAGGTTTGCCATGAATGGCGAAAAGCTGGCAACAGGTGTTAAACATGCTGATAATGTTGCGCCCTGTATTTATGGAGGCATTACTTTAGTACGTTCTGTTTTTCCGTTGGATATCATTTCTTTGGCTGCCCCCAATTTATATGTTACCGTGGTGCATCCGCAAATAGAAGTGAAGACGGCAGATGCACGGCAAATTTTGCGAAAGGAAGTGCAGTTGAAAAATGCAATAAAACAATGGGGCAATATTGCCGGCCTGGTTGCTGGTATTTTAAAAAATGATATTCCGCTGATTGGCCGTTCGCTTGAAGATGTAATTATAGAACCCGTAAGAAGTATTTTAATTCCAGGTTTTGATGATGTGAAGAATAAAAGTAAAGAAGCCGGTGCTTTGGGTGGCGGAATATCCGGCTCGGGCCCGTCCATATTTATGTTCAGCGAAAACGAAACGATTGCAAAACAGGTTGAGCAAGTAATGGAAGAAGTGTATTCATCAATTGGCGTTGAATACAAAACTTATGTAACAACTATCAATGCGCAAGGCATAAAAATTATAAGCAGCGAATAAAACTTAAGAAGCAGTAAATGAAATATTACAGTTTAAATAAACAATCACCGGTTGTAGATTTTGCAGCAGCAACAATACTTGGGCAAGCACCAGATAAGGGATTGTATTTTCCGGAAACTATTCCACAGGTAAGTAAAAAGCTGATTGAGAATATTGAAAATTATTCCAATGAAGAAATTGCCTTTGAAATTATAGCTCCTTATGTTGGGGATACCATTCCTAAAGATGTTTTAGAAAGAATTGTAAACGAAACAGTGAATTTTGAAATCCCCCTGGTTAAAATTACAGATGATATTTTTTCATTAGAATTATTTCACGGGCCAACACTGGCTTTCAAAGATGTGGGTGCCAGGTTTATGAGCCGCTGCCTGGGTTACTTTGCAATTCATTCGGCTTCGCTCAGGGCAAGCAAAGAAAAAGTAGTGGTACTAGTTGCAACTTCAGGAGACACCGGCGGAGCAGTGGCCAATGGTTTTTACAATGTAGAAGGAGTGGAGGTTGTGATCCTGTATCCTTCAGGCAAGGTAAGTTCAGTTCAGGAAAAACAGTTAACAACACTTGGTAAAAATATCCATGCACTGGAAGTTGACGGTAGTTTTGATGATTGCCAGCAAATGGTAAAAGCAATTTTTGCAGATGTTGAACTGAATAAAAAAATAAAACTTACATCAGCCAATTCAATAAATGTTGCCCGCTGGCTGCCGCAGCAATTCTATTATTTTTATTTGTGGAAGCAGTGGCAAGACAAAGCCAATCCCCCGGTTATATCCGTTCCCAGCGGTAATTTTGGAAATATCTGTGCTGGTTTGCTGGCACAACGATCGGGCCTCCCGATAAAACATTTTCTTGCAGCCTGTAATGCCAATGATACTGTTCCTGAATTTTTGCAAACGGGAAACTATCAACCCAAAAAAGCAGTGGCCACTATTTCAAATGCCATGGATGTTGGCGACCCCAGCAATTTTATCCGCATCATGGAAATTTTTAATCAGCAACCAGATGGATTAAAAAAATCATTGAATGGTTATACCATTTCTGATGATGAAACAAAAGAAACATTAATTTCTGTTTTTAAAGAGCATAATTATTTGCTTGATCCGCATGGAGCCGTTGCTTATACTGCTCTTCAGCAATACCAGGCTCAACATGCAAATGCAAAAGGAGTGATACTGGAAACAGCGCATCCGGTAAAATTTTATGATGTTATCGAGCCCTTAATAAACCAGGCAGTTCCTGTACCGGAAGCAATTGCGGAGCAAATAAATAAAGAAAAGATAAGTATAAAAATTGAGGCAAAGACAAAGGCATTAAAGCAGTTCCTGCAAAACAATTTGCACTGACAGCATAAAAAAACTCCGCTTAAATAAAAGCGGAGTTGTATCATGGGTACGGCTGAAATTATTTATATAAAATCAATAAGATCCTGGTTTAGCCTGTCTTTATCGGTGTACCATAAACCATGAGGAGCTCCTTCATACACAACAAATTTGGCACCCGCTATTAATTTAGCACTTTCTTCACCTGTTGCTTTTATAGGTACTGTTTTATCACTATCCCCATGAATAATTAATGTGGGGACATCTATCTTTACAACGTCTGCTCTAAAATCTGTAGAAGAAAACGCTTTAGCGCATTCCAATGTAGCAATGGGATTAGCATCCATACATTTTACTAAACTGTTAGTTAAAAAAGCCTCACTAACCGGGTGATTAACTAAACTAACGCCAAAAAAATCTTTATTAAAAGTTTCCATAAATCCAGGCCTGTCTTCAATCATTCCCTTAGCCATTTTGTCAAATTCTTCCTGTGGCACTCCATTGGGGTTATCATCAGTTTTAAGCATGTAAGGAACAACAGCGCTAACCAATACTACTTTAGAAACACGTTTACCTCCGTATAATGAAAAGTACTTTGCAATTTCGCCGCCGCCCATCGAAAATCCTACCAGTGTTACATCATTAAGGTCTAGTTCATCCAACAGGGATTTCAAATCTGCGGCCAGTGTGTTGTAATCATACCCTTCAAACGGACTGTCAGATTTTCCAAATCCCCTTCTATCGTACGCAATGCAATGCAGGCCTTGCTGGGGAAGTTGCGTAATTTGATACTCCCACATAGATCCGCTCAAAGGCCATCCGTGTATAAAAACTACCGGTTTGCCTTTTCCATATTCCTCGTAATAAATTTTTACAGGTTCAGTATTATTTTGTGCTGAATTAATAAATGGCATAAAATTAAAATTAGAGATGAAGAGATATTATTCCTCCTTAGAGAAGCAAAGATGCTGCCAGCAAAAATTCAGGTATAATAAGCAAGTAGTGATTAAAACCTGTAGAATACTCTACCCATTTTATAAAACTTACATTTCCCCAAAGCCATTTTCCACACATAAAAAAGCCGCCTCAAATTTTTGAGGCGGTCTATACAAAAAATATTTGCTTAAAAATTATTCAGCTACTACTTCAAATTCAACTTCGGTTTCGTTACCATTACCAAAATCAATACTTGCTTTAAAAGTACCCAATTCTTTTACTTCGTCGATGATTGTGATACGGCGGCGGTCTATCTCGTAGCCCTTTTGCTCTTTAATTGCACGTGCAATCTGAACTGAGGTTACGCTACCAAATATCTTTCCGCTGGTACCCGTCTTGGCACCAATTTTTAAGGCTCCATCTTTTAAAACAGCAATTACACTGTTTAATTCGGCTAATAACTTAGACTCTTTCTTAACCTGTTGTTTCTTTTTTTCTTCCATCATTTTCATGTTGGAGGGACTGGCTTCAATAGCCATTTTACTGGGGATCAAATAATTGCGGCCATAACCGTTTTTAACTGTTACCAGTTCATTAACGCCACCTAAATTATTTACATCCTGTATTAATATTACCTGCATTTTGTTTGCATTTTTACCCAATCCAGTCCCGATTATTATCAGGATCAAACTTTCCCTATTAAAAGGTTAGGGTGGTTAAAAAAAATTTTTATTTCGTTTCGGTCTTCTCCATTTCCTCCCCCTTTGGCGGATATAGAGGGGGCCGGGGCTTCGCTTCTATTTCAATAAATCAGTAACATACGGTAAAATAGCCATCTGGCGAGCCTTTTTTACTGCATCTCCAACCTTACGCTGAAACTTTAAAGAGTTTCCGGTAATACGGCGGGGCAATAATTTACCCTGTTCGTTAATGAATTTTTTCAGAAATTCCCCGTCCTTATAATCAATATAATGGATACCCATTTTTTTGAAACGGCAGTATTTCTTGGGGCGCTTCTCCTGCTTAATGGCAGTAAGATATTTTATTTCATTTTTTGCCATGAGTTAAGCGGGGGTTTTTTCGTTAGTAAAACGTCCGCCACTTTTCTTTTTCGCATTGTAGTCGACGGCGTACTTGTCGAGTGCAGTGTACATGTGGCGCATCTGTGATTCGTCACGTAAAAGTTGAATTTTCAACTTTTCATTGAAGCTGGTTGGCGCTTTATACTCCATTACCCAATAAAGACCGGTGGTCTTCTTGTCAATAGGATAGGCCAGTGATTTTAGTCCCCATGGGTTACTGTGCAAAACCTCACCTCCGTTTTCTGTAACGAGGTCGGCATATTTTTTCTGAGCGGCTTTAAATTCCTCTTCAGATAGCACAGGGGTAAAAATCACCATCAATTCGTAGTTGTTCATTTCCCTGATTGATTTTTGTTTTAAAAAATGTTGTTAATCC
>JANNYY010000412.1:0-6964 GCA_031410355.1 Chitinophagaceae bacterium
GGCAATATATCCGGTTACACAAAATTAACACTTGCCGCAGGAGAAGCTTGTTATGTTTTGGTTTACATGCAGGCATTAAAATGTGAATTTAATTACATCACATCGGTTTTCATCAGTGATGACTTTATAAAAAGTTATAAACAAATTATTGTAGAAAGTAAAAGTGACCTGCAGATCTTTGGCCTCATATTCAGCGGTATTTTATTAATGATGATCCTGTTTATGACAACCAATTTTATTATTGCATACAAACCGGAATTTTTGTATAATGCGCTTTATTCCTTTTGTATGTTTTTGCTGATTTTTTTTAATTCAACAGTTACAAGAAATACTACTTCCTTTACAAATTTTTATTACAGCTATTTTGATTTTTTTCTTTTAGTAGCAGGCACTGTATTTTACATTACGTTTACCAGAAAATTCCTGAATACCGCTATTAAATACGAACTGCTGGATAAACTTTTAATCTATAGTGAGCTTTTTATTATGTTATTGCTGTGCATTTACACTTACCTCCATTTTTGTACCAACACATACCTGCCCCAGTATTACCTGGAAAACATCATGAAATTTTTGATACTTGCTATTGGCATTGCATTCATATTTATGGCAGTAAAGAAACGGGACCGTCTGTTTAATTATATAGCAGCCGGAAATGCAATGCTGGTATTATTTTCACTCATTTCATTAGTTTTGATCATCATAGGCGGTAAGGCTTCCAAAATTTATTATTCTCCCATATTTTTTTACAACATAGGTATTGTATTTGAACTGATGTTTTTTCTTTTGGGGCTTACTTATAAAAACCGGAGCGAATTAATACAGGGTATTAAAGAACAGGAAGCATTAAAACTTGAAGCAGAGAAGCAGCAGTACGAAACACAAATTGCTGTAATAAAAGCCCAGCAGGAAGAGCGCAACAGGATAAGTGCCGATATGCATGATGATTTGGGTGCAGGTATGACAACTATTAGTTTGTACAGCGAATTGGCCAAAGGCAAACTCATTAACAACCCCATCCCTGAAATTGATAAAATTTCATCATCAGCCAATGAATTATTAAATAAGATGAATGCCATTATCTGGAGTATGAGCAGCAGCAACGATTCGCTAAGCAATATGATAGCTTATATCCGTAGTTATGCACTTGAGTATTTTGAAAATACAGGCGTTAAC
Organism: Chitinophagaceae bacterium; assembly: GCA_031410355.1. Classification (GTDB taxonomy): domain Bacteria; phylum Bacteroidota; class Bacteroidia; order Chitinophagales; family Chitinophagaceae; genus Ferruginibacter. Next base: position 1,177 of record JANNYY010000412.1, read on the forward strand.
TGCAAAATAATTATTCCTGAAAACCTTCCCAATGTTGAAGTTATAGGCGAAATAAGAAGAAATGTTTTTATGGTGGTAAAGGAAGCGCTGAATAATATACTAAAACATGCTAAGGCAACAGCGGTAAATATAGTTTTAAAAAGAGTTGAAGACGGCCTTACATTAACTATACACGACAATGGCAAAGGAATTAACCTGGATGAACTGCGGCAGTTTGGCAACGGTTTAAAAAATATGAAAAAACGAATGCAGGATTTAGATATTGAATTTTATATTGAAAATAAAAACGGCACACTTATTACTTTACACAGAAAAATTAAAACTTTTTAATTTCTTTTTACTATCCCCACGAAAAGCATTACCCAACCGGCAATAAAAGCGGCGCCTCCAAATGGTGTAATGGCGCCAAGCCAGTTTAAAGGCATGCCAGCGTGTTTTACATAACAAAGTAAATATAAAGAGCCCGAAAATAATATCATACCAGCCACGAACAAATTACCGGCCCATACCATTAATCTGCCCGGAAAATCTTTGTACAAAATGCCAACTGCCAATAAAGCAAATACATGATAAAACTGGTAACGAACTGCTGTTTCAAATACCTGCAGGTTATCGGATGATAATAGATTCTTTAACCCATGTGCAGCAAATGCACCCAGCATTACTGATAATGCCCCGGTTAATGCAGCTATTTTTAAAAACCTTTTATGCATGGGAGGGTTTGGGGTTTTAGTGTTTGAGGTTAAGTGTTGAGAGACTGTTTTCATCTAATTCCTCTACGGGTAAAATCAGTTTTGCCTGGTTGTAAAAAGATTCACGTTCTTTTAATTTTTGTTCAATAAAAAAAAACAGTTCTCCCTGGTTTAATTTACTGATGAGCGGACGTTTATTTTTCTCCTCAAAAATTTTATCATAAATAAATTGCGGCTTTGCATGCAGGTAAACTGTAAAACCATTTTCATTCATCCACTGAATATTATTATTAAAACAGGCAGCGCCACCGCCACAGGCTACAATGCAGTTATCTTTTGCGGAAAAGGTTTTTAATACCGCAGTTTCAATTTGCCTAAAACGGTCTTCACCATCTTTTTCAAATATTTTTGCGATCGTTTTTTTCTGATCCATTTCAATTACTTCATCCAGGTCGTAAAAATCTACATGATATTGCTGAGACCATTTTTTGCCCCAATAAGTTTTACCGCTCCCCATAAAACCGATCAGAAAGATCCGACCTCCGAAACCCCCTAACCCCCTAAAGGGGGAATTGTGCAAAGAGTCCATAATTTTTTTTTGACTTCTGATTACAAAGAAAGTAAATCATCGGAATAATGTTGCCTTTTAGTTCCCCCTCATCCTGAGCGTAGCCGAAGGGCAGGGGGCGGAGGGGGTTTTCTACTTCTTCTTTTTATAATCGCCCCGCTTCCAGGCCTTAATGAACTCGGCCCAGGCAAAGGGATTAAAGATATTCATAGGAGGTGCCTGGCCGGCATAGTAAGCCTTATTGGCGTTTTGTCTTAAGTACTGGCTGCTTGATTCACGCCCATCAGTTGGAAGATTAGCTACCAATATCCTGCGTGTGGCTTCATTATTATTTTTACGGGCAATGGTAATATAGTCGTCGGGTACTTCGGTATTTAAAAAATCTCTTTCAAACTGTGCCCTGCTTGGCCTGGCTTTAATGATTGTTGCAGCCAGGTAAATGGTATCTGTAACCATCAGTTGAATTACACTATGCTGGTTTCCTTCAAGATTGGCAGGTATTGAAATTAATTTGGGTTTGTAGCCAATGCTGGTAAATTCTACCTGGTCGCCTTTTAAAACCACAATACTAAAAACCCCTTTGTTATTGGTAATGGTACCCCGGTTTTGTCCTTTAACCACCACACTAACCGATTCTAATCCTTTCAAACTGTCGGCAGTCATAACTATGCCATACAACTGTACAACAGAATCTTTAAATGTTTCAAACTGGGCTTTGGCAGCAACAGGTAAAATTAAAGCAGCAATAATAAAGTATGGTATAAATTTCCTCATTAAATTAACTTATTGGTAAAGGGTGCAAAAACTATGCGAAAAAATAAAATAAAACCCAAACTTCTCCATTTCCTCCCCCTTGGGGGAGATAGAGGGGGCTTCATTTCAAATTTAATAAACAAAGTAAGGGTATCAATGTTTAATTTTGCCGCTCATGTAGGTTTTTTAACAAATAATTGAACGATGACGAACGATGATATTTTAAAAGCGTTAAGTAATGTGCAGGAACCTGACCTGGGCAAAGACCTGGTAACTTTAAATATGGTAAAAGATATTGTTATTGATGGTAACAAAGTTTCTTTTACTGTAGTCCTTACTACACCTGCCTGCCCGCTGAAAGACCTGATCATGAATGCCTGCATTAATGCTGTAAAATTATTGGTGAATAAAGAAGCTGCAGTTACGGTAAACTTTACCAGTAACACCAGCAGCAATAGAAAAGATGGCAAAACCATTTTAAGCGGTGTAAAAAATATTATTGCGGTGGTGAGCGGCAAAGGAGGTGTGGGTAAAAGCACAGTGGCATCTAATTTTGCTTTAGCGCTTGCAGCAGGCGGCGCAAAAGTTGGTTTAATGGATGCCGATATTTATGGGCCCAGCCAGCACATTATGTTTGGCGTTAGGGGCGAAAGGCCATTGATGAAAGAAGTGGATGGTAAAGGTTTGATTGTACCCATTGAAAAATTTGGCATTAAAATGATGAGCATTGGTTTGCTGATTGATGAGAAGCAGGCTGTGGTTTGGCGTGGCCCAATGGTGAGTAGTGCCATACGCCAGTTTGTAACTGAAGTAGATTGGGGCGAACTGGATTATTTAGTAATTGATATGCCGCCCGGCACCGGCGATATTCATTTAACCATTGTACAAACCGTACCTGTTACGGGTGTAATTGTGGTTACCACACCGCAGACTGTTGCACTGGCCGATGCTAAAAAAGGAATTGCCATGTTTGGCCAGGCACAATTGAAAGTACCGGTAATTGGTTTGGTAGAGAATATGAGTTACTTCACTCCGGCTGAATTGCCCAACAATAAATACTTCATTTTTGGAAAAGATGGCGGTAAAATCCTGGCTGAAGAATTTGATATTCCCTTTCTTGGCCAAATACCCATTGTAGAAAGCATTCGTGAAGCTGGTGATATGGGCATACCGGCCATGGTTGGCGATGATGAGATTACCCGGAAGGCATTTATGGATTTTACAGCGAATGCGGTTAGAGGAATTGCTATGCGTAATGCAAACCTTGAGCCCACGGAGATACAGGAAGTTTTGGTTTAAGATGTCCCAACTGCCAAGGATAAATTTTAAATGATATCTGATAGAAACAAACAATGACATTCTTAAATTTTAGACAGCTTATATTTTTTGTTTTAATTAGTCTTCCAACTTTTGTTTTTGGGCAGAGTTTTACTTTGGCAAATGAGGAAGTAATATTTTCATTTAACACTCAAAATGGAAAGAAAGTAACATTAAATAAGGACAAAGCAAATACCTACATCATTTATAAGTTTGGCACCAAGGAAAAAATTGAATTTGAATTTCCTGCTAAATCAAAAAACAGTTGGACAGAATTTAAATACTCATTTTACCTGCGTGGCGGCGGAAAACAAAATGAAGGAATGGATTTGAATTATATCTATTTCACTAATAAAGCTTTTAAGTACGTTATTTACGACACCTACGTTGCTGTCGGCAATAAACAAGAATTTGGTATAAAGATTATCAATCTTAAAACAAACAAGACAACAACGATAAAAGGAGACAGAAAAACACGGAAAGGAACATTAATAGATTTTAGAGATAATAATCTTTTAGAAATTGGAGACGAATTGTTCGATTAACTAACACTATTAATAAAAATATTCAAACTATAACTCCAAAAAATCAGCGAAATCATTTCAATCATCAAAATCAGCATTTCCTTTCATATTTTCGCACCATGCCATTATCACGTCAACAATTAAATAATCTTGCAACAGAGTTTGGTACACCGCTCTATGTTTATGATGCAGCCCATATAACTGCACAATATCAAAAGCTTACCAATGCTTTTGCCCAAACCGATACACGGTTTTTTTATGCCTGCAAAGCATTAACCAATATCAATATTTTAAAACACATTAAAAGTATTGGTTGTAATGTAGATTGCAGTTCCATTAACGAAGTGAGGCTTGCATTGATTGCCGGCTTTGAACCAAAGAATATTTTATACACCAGCAACGGCATTCATTTTACCGAAATAGAAGAAGCACAAAGCCTGTGTGTACATATTAATATAGACAGCCTGAGTAATCTTGCAAAATTTGGTGCAAAATTTGGCCACTCTTATCCGGTGGGCATCAGGCTGCGACCGAACATTATGGGTGGCGGCAATTTGAAGGTTTCTACCGGACACGATAAAAGTAAATTTGGAATACCGGTTGACCAGCTGGATAAAATACTGGCACTCGTATCGCAATACAACCTGCACATTCAAAACCTGCACATCCATACCGGCAGCGATATAAAAGACGTAGATATTTTTGTAAAAGGAATAGAGGTTTTATTCGACATCATTCCTTCTTTTACAGAACTTGAATCTATTGACCTCGGCGGTGGTTTTAAAGTGCCTTATAAAGATGGCGATACCGAAACAGATATGCCTTTGCTGGCACAAAAAGTAAATGAAGCTTTCAGCAATCATCCCAATCCCAATGGCAAACATTTGCAGGTTTGGTTTGAGCCGGGTAAATTTTTGGTAAGTGGTGCAGGTTATTTGATAACAGAAGTGAATGTGATAAAAGAAAACCCCACCACAACCTTTGTTGGCATAAACAGCGGATTAAACCACCTGTTACGGCCCATGTTTTACGATGCTTACCATAAAATTGAAAACATCAGCAACCCCGGCGGTGAAGAAAAAAAATATGCCGTTACGGGCTACATCTGCGAAACTGATACTTTTGCCTGGGATAGAAAACTGAATGAAGTAAGAGAGGATGACCTGCTTGTATTTTACAATGCGGGCGCCTATGGTTTTGAAATGAGCAGCAATTTTAACGCACGCTTAAAACCTGCGGAAGTGTTGGTAAAAGATGGTAAGGCGCAATTAATAAGAAGAAGAGATGAATTTGAGGATCTATTAACGAACCAGGTTTTATAATTATGATCATAAGAATAGCCATATTTTTTTTCCTGATCTTATCTGCTGTAGCAGCCTTCAGCCAAACCCCCGACTGCACCAAATTCCGTGAAGGTAAATTCCGTATTGCCGATTCCCGGGCAGGCGTTGTAACTATTGCCGACAGAACCAGCATGTACCAAACCGAATCAAGCGAAGCTTTAAAAGCGGTTGTACGTTTCAGAATTTCCTGGCAGGATAACTGTACATACACATTGAAATTAGATAAAGTGATCAGGAATGAAAACAAGATCAACTTCCCATCCAACATGGAAATTCATGTAAAGATCATTGCAACATCTGCCGCAGGCTACACCCAGGAAACCACCTCTTCCTTAACAAACGGAACTTACAATGTTGCAGTAACGAAGATCAACTGAGGAAAAAAAAGCCATTAGCTTTTAGCTGTTAGGAAATACAACTGCTAAAAGCTAATGGCTAATAGCTTTATATATCTTTTAACTAAAATTGAATTCTCTGCCATTTGGAGATATCAAATTTTCTCTCCACATTTACATAGCAAATAAAAAATGCCAACATTGGTGAATCCACCAGCGTTAACCAACTTCAACAACCAACTTCAAATTTATGGAA
>JANNYY010000413.1:0-1520 GCA_031410355.1 Chitinophagaceae bacterium
ATTTAAAATTTTCATGGCTTACAAAGGCGCTTTGATGATTGATGATAAGCAGATGGTTGGCCTGATGAATGAAGTAAAAGAACGGGGAGGTATGGTAACTGTGCATGCCACCAATGGCGATATGATTGATTTCTTAATTGCGAAGAACCGTGCCGAAGGAAATCTTTCTCCCGTCTATCACTATCTTTCTCAACCCGAAATTACGGAGGCAGAAGCATCAGAACGTTTTGCATCCATTGCGGGTTATACCGGTTGTCCGGGTTATATTGTACATATGACCTGCGAAGGCGCATTGAATGCAGTACGAGAAAACAACAAGCATAATCAAAAAGTATTTGCCGAAACTTGTATTCAATATTTATTGCTTGATGCATCTTTGTATGAACAAAATTTTGAAGGCGCCAAATGGGTAATGAGTCCCCCGTTGCGGGAGAAGAAAGACCAGGAAGCTTTATGGGCGGGCATTAACCAGGGCCTGATACAGGTGGTTGCAACTGATCATTGTCCGTTTACCTGGGAGAAAAAATTATTGGGCAAAGATGATTTTTCTAAAATACCAAATGGCCACCCTGCTATTGAACACCGGGTTGAATTGTTATACAGTGAAGGTGTAAGAAAAGGAAGAATTACTGTTAATAAATTTGTGGAAGTGTTGTCAACCAACCCAGCAAAAATATTTGGCATGTTTCCGCAAAAGGGTTGCATAGCACCGGGTTCAGATGCTGATATTATTTTATTTGATCCCAATGAAGAACATACCATCAGCGCAGCAACACACCACATGAACACCGATTACTCAGCATACGAAGGGTGGAAGCTGACCGGTAAATGTAAAACGGTTTTATTAAGAGGGCAGGTTGTTATTGATGATGGAGAATGCTTGGTGGAAAAAGGGAATGGAAAATATATTAAGCGGAATAAAGTTTCTCAATTAATTTAGTTGTCACGCAAAGGCGCAATGAAGCAAAGTGCGCAAAGATGTTTTGCAACTTATAAAACTTTGCTTCTTTGCATGAAAAAAAATAATTCATAAATCAAAATAAAAAAAATATGCCTCGGATCATTAAATCAGGTTTAATACAAATGAGTCTTCCTAAGACAGAAGGCGAAGGAACCATTCCGGAAATTGTAAATGCAATGGTGCAAAAACATATTCCGTTGATTGAAGAAGCCGGAAAACAAGGCGTGCAAATTCTTTGTCTGCAGGAGATTTTCAATACCCCTTATTTCTGCCCGGGGCAGGATAAGAAATGGTACGAAAGTGCAGAGTCTGTACCTGGTCCTACAACCGATTTGATGGCAACTAATGCTAAGAAATACAATATGGTTATCATCGTTCCCATTTATGAAAAAGAACAGGCCGGTGTTTTATACAATACCGCAGCCGTGATTGATGCTGATGGTACTTACCAAGATAAGTTCCATCAGCATCAATCACGGCTGCGGTATTGTATAAAACACCGGCCTGTTCTTTTTCATAAATGGGAACGATAATTACCATGTTGTATTTTTTAGCATAA
>JANNYY010000414.1:0-3136 GCA_031410355.1 Chitinophagaceae bacterium
ATTTCCTGTATCTGGCTGTTTGTTAGCACAGTCCCTTTACCGGAATTTTTAAGTAAGATATATACAATGCCCGAATTGGTACCGCCGCTTTTAGGACTGCCTTTAAGGCCTAATTGTTGAGCAAGATAAACAGATCCCTCCCCGATCTTATTACCCGGGCCAGTATCGGCAAAAATTGCAAAGCATTTTTTGTTATTCGCTTTATTAACTACCAATGCAATATCACCCAGACGGAAGTCTTTTGAAAATTTAGGCGGAACAGCAATATAGGGTATGGTTTCTGAATTAACATACCTGTTGGGATCGGTTTCCTTTTTACTACCGTCCTGTAAAGAGGTCATGGAAACATAATACCCAGGAGCAGGATCAGTTGCAGATTGTACAATAGGATTGCCACTACTTTTTCTTGTATCGGTTACTATGGCCCACCAATTGCCCGGCTTGCCGGCATTGGCCAAATAATCTAATGCAATTTTACTGTCTGCATGATATGCTTTGGGAGAACCATCGGCATCAATCATAAAACCAGATGTTACTATAAACACTTTTTTACTTTCCACATTATAAATGGGTTTACCATCAATGGTTTTATACAACAATTTATTAACCTGGCTTTTTAAAGTTACTGACAGCATCAGCGAAAAAAATAAAAATAAATATTTCATGATGAAGGGGTTTAATAATAAAAAATAGCTTTTCGGGGTACAATTAATTCAGCATACAAATAAAGAATTTAAATTAAGTGAAAAATATTTGCCTGCCAAATAAAGAATGCATGTGTATTGCCGGGATTGCCCTTATTTTTTAATTGATGCAAACAACCATTTTTTATTAATTTTATCGCTAATCATCAAACTATATGAAACTAAACACGCTTTTGATTATTCTTTTAGTAAGTACCCAAACATTTTCGCAGCAAGCCTATTGGCAGCAGGATTTACGGTACGATATTAAAGCACGGCTGGATGAAAAAGAAAAATCCATTACGGGTTTTGAGACCATCATATATAAAAACAATTCGCCTTCGGTACTCAATTTTCTCTGGTTTCACATTTGGGCCAATGCTTATAAAGATAAAACCACAGCTTTAATTCAACAGATAACCAATGATGAAAGCCGTTCAAAAAAAATGAAAGATTTTGGTACGGGTTATATTGATGGCCTGGAGTTTAAAGTAAATGGCCAAACCGCCAAAACTGAAGCACATCCTACCGTACAATATATTGATATAATAAAATTGCTGCTTGATAAGCCATTGAACCCCGGCGATTCTGTAACTATAACTACTCCGTTCAAAGTAAAGTTACCCCCCTATTTTTCAAGATCTGGTTATGCAGATGGCGAGTTTATGGCCTGCCAATGGTATCCCAAACCGGCTGTTTTTGATAAAAATGGCTGGCATGAATTTCCTTACTTAGACATGGGAGAATTTTACAGTGAATTTGCCGATTACTCAGTAAGCATTACGCTTCCTTCCGAATATGTAGTTAGCGCAACCGGAAGCCTGCTCACAAAAACTGAACTGGAACTTTACAAAAAAGCCGGTACAGAAAATATTGCCGACCGCAACAGCAAACCATCACTTTACAAAGCCATTAATAAAGATGAAAACAAAACATTAATTTATTATGCTGCAAAAGTGCCCGATTTTGCCTGGTTTGCAGATAAGGATTTTGTAATTCAATATGATACTATTGGATTAACTGCGGGTAAAATAATTGATGCGTTTTCATTTTATCATAACAAAAAGAAAACCATCTGGAACAACAGCATGGATTATATAAAAGATGGAATAAGAAACTACAGTAACTGGATAGGTGAATATGACTACCCTGTTGTGCAGGTTGTGGAAGGGCCCAAAAATAATTCAAGCGGCGGAATGGAATACCCCATGGTTACCTTGATAACAAGCCCCGATGCAAAGGCTGAAACATTAGATGCGGTTATTGTTCATGAAGTAGGGCACAACTGGTTTATGAGTATGTTGGGCAGTAATGAACGGGCACATACCTGGATGGATGAGGGCTTAAACTCCTATTACCAGTTCCGGTACGAAGCTGAAAAATACCGCAGCAATTCTGTTTTTGGAGATGCAATTCCCAAACAATTAAAGGAATTACCTTCAGATGAATTTTTGAATGCAGTTTATGATGTGATCAATAAAAATATTCCTATGCAGTCTGCAATGGATATATCAGCAGAGAAATTTACAAACAGCAACGAATATGGCTTAGTGTCTTACGTTAAAACAGCTTTATGGATGCACATGCTTGAAACATCTGTTGGGCGGGACAAAGTGCAGTTGGCCATGCACAACTATTTCAACAAGTGGAAATATAAACACCCCCAGCCTGAAGATATGCAGGCTGCATTTGAGGAGGCAATCGGTGGAAAACTTAATACATTTTTCGGCCTGGTTAAAAAAGAAGGAAAATTTGAATAACGGTTTAAAAGAGAATAACTGACGCAAATTTTTGAGATGCTATCTATTAAACATGCTTTTTCTTAATTCATTTTAAACACAGGCGTTTGATTGCATTTATTGTATTCATTTGCATTTTCGGGTTTGGGGCAAAGTGAATAACCTGCTACGGTTTCGGTTTGTGTTTTGGTGTTTTGCGTAATTTGTTCCCAGGTAATATGCTGGTAATTAATACCCATATATTTTTGTAAAGATTCTCTGAACTGGCTTGTAAAGATTCCGCCGCTTATAGCATTGCCTGCCGACACCTGCCCTTTTGCAGCGGCTGTTATCATCAATGATGTTCTGTTAGGATTCATAAAAAGCGATTGCATGTTCTCCAGGCTTAAACCAACAGATGAAGGCCGTGGCGTTGCAATATTTATACTTTTCATATTGGTAATATCCAGGTGCCAGTTGCAGCAATCGCTTATCACCAGGTTAAGGCGGCCGGGTTTATTGGTGATCATTTCATATATCTCTTCTATATTTAACTCATCGCCGTTTTTAACCGGAATGTCTTTATCATAACGCAGATCAAGATATGGGTACTGCCTGTTGTCTGCTTTGCTATACCCGAAAATGCAAATGAATACAATAAATGCAATCAAACGCCTGTGTTTAAAATGAATTAAGAAAAAGCATGTTTAATAGATAGCATCTCAAAAATTTGCG
>JANNYY010000415.1:0-1543 GCA_031410355.1 Chitinophagaceae bacterium
TGAAAATAAAAAAAAGGATGGCTTTCTTCATGTGCAGGAGATGATTCTAAACAATGAATTTACAAAAAACAATACTATACTTTTTATAAGTAATTTTAGGATTCAATATTTACTTAATGAAAATTGTTCCCGGCGAAATAAAAACAGGCGAATTACACAGTTATCTTCTGGGCGCTGTTGCCCCCAGGCCTGTTTGTTTTGCCAGCACCGTTGATAAGGATGGCAATCCAAATTTATCGCCATTCAGTTTTTTTAATGTATTTGGAAGTAACCCCACTACGCTTATTTTTTCTCCTGCAAGAAAAGTACGTGATAATACCATTAAACATACCCTCCTGAATATTTACGAAACCAGGGAAGTGGTAATTAATGTAGTGAACTATGCGATGGTGCAGCAAGCTTCGCTCAGTAGTTGCGAATATCCAAAAGGCGTGGATGAATTTGAAAAAGCGGGTTTTACAAAACTGGCTTCAGAAAAAGTAAAAGCCTTTAGGGTGGCCGAAAGCCCCGTGCAAATGGAATGTAAAGTGAGGGATATTATAGAAACAGGTACCGAAGGCGGGGCCGGCAATTTAATCATTTGTGAAGTATTGGTAATGCATATCAATGATGCCATCCTCAATGAAAAAAAACTGATAGATCCGCATAAAATTGACCTGGTGGCCCGTATGGGTGCCGATTTTTATTGCCGTGCCAGTGGGGCTGCAGTTTTTGAAGTAGCAAAACCCAATACACAATTAGGTATTGGTGTAGATGGGCTACCTGAAAGCATCCGCAAAAGCAATATTCTTAGCGGCAATAATTTAGGCCAGTTGGGTAATGTACATGAAATGCCTTTTGTTGACCCGGCCTTTAATGATGATAAACTAAAAAACATTATCCAGTACTATTCCATCAACCCCGATGAAATGGATAAGGAATTACATAGTTATGCAAAAGAATTATTGGATGCGGGAAAAGTAAGTGAGGCATGGCAGGTATTGCTGGCTGATTATTAATTAACTTTTGATATCCTGCCAATATTATATTTTCGCCCCATGAAAAAATTGCTTGTTGCCCTTTTATTCCCCGCATTTTGTTTTGCTCAAAAAAATTACGATTATAAAAATTTAGTACTCGAAGGTGGTGGTGTACGCGGCTTTGCATACGCAGGTGTATTCAGCGTGCTTGAAGAAAAAGGTATTTTACAACAGGTAGAAAAAGTTGGAGGCTCCTCTGCCGGTTCTGTTGCCGGCATGCTCGTAAGCATCGGATACAATGCATTTGAGATAGACAGCCTGATGAAGGAACTTCCCGTAGAACAATTTAATGATGGCAAAGGTGGACTGCTGGGTAAATACAAACGTTTTAAAAAGGATTTTGGCATTTATAAGGGCAATGCATTTGAAAAATGGCTGCAGCGGCTGGTAAAATATAAAACGGGTGACCCGCTTTTAACTTTTGAGCAATTGCATAACCTGCATGTAAGTAATAACCTGTATAAAGATTTTTATTGTACCGGCACTAACCTCAGCAAACAACAGCTGGAAATATTTTCTTACCA
>JANNYY010000416.1:0-10288 GCA_031410355.1 Chitinophagaceae bacterium
GTCATCATACCATACTTAACAAACAAACCAAGACTCTCCCATTTTTCTTCAAATTGCTTACGGTCATTTTTAAATATCTCTTCTAATTTATCAGCCACTTTTTTGGTGATGTGTGCATTTATCTTACGCACATTGGGGTCGCCCTGTAAATAACTACGGCTTACATTCAGCGGAATATCCGGGCTGTCAATTACCCCATGCATCAGCATTAAAAACTCAGGTACAATATCCTTAACCTCATCAGTTACAAAAACCTGGTTGCTGTATAACTGAATTTTATCTTTCTGTATTTCGTAGCTCTGCTTAATTTTTGGAAAATATAAAATACCGGTAAGGTTAAATGGATAATCAACATTCAAATGTATCCAGAACAAAGGGGTTTCACCAAAAGGATACAACTCTTTGTAAAAATTCTGGTAATCTTCGTCGGTTAATTCAGATGGTTTTTTTGTCCAGGCCGGTGCGGTGTTGTTGAGCTGTTTTTCAACTTCTTCTTTACCATCCTTATCTTTCTCCTTTGCTTCACCATCATAAAAATAAATCGGTATCGGTAAAAAGCGGCAGAATTTTTCCAATATATTCTTAACCTTATAAGAATCTAAAAACTCCTGGCTCTCTTCGTTTAAATACAAAATAATATCTGTACCTCTTTTTTCTTTTTCAACTTCTTCTAAAGTAAATTCCGGGCTGCCGTCACATTCCCAGCGAACGGCCTTGCTGTCTTCTTTGTAACTTTTTGAAATAACCACCACTTTATCACTCACCATAAAAGAGCTGTAAAAGCCCAAACCAAAATGGCCAATAATATTTGCCTCATTCTGGCCCTTGTATTTTTCCAAAAATTCTTCTGCACCGCTAAATGCAACCTGGTTCAGGTATTTGTCAATCTCTTCTGCCGTCATACCCAGGCCGGTATCAGAAATAGTTAAAGTCTTATTTTCTTTGTCAATTTTAATATCAATCCTTAATTCGCCCAGTTCTCCCTTGGCCTCACCAATAGATGAAAGTGTTTTCAGTTTTTGGTTTGCATCAACCGCATTACTTACCAGTTCACGAATAAAAATGTCATGCTCGCTGTATAAGAATTTTTTAATAATGGGGAAAATGTTCTCCGTTTGTACACGTATACTTCCTTTTTGCATATTTTTTAGTTTGATTTGGTGGTGCAAACATAGTACCAATTGATGTTTGCTGTCAGGTTGGCATTTTAAATCTCTGGGCACAATTTATTTTACGAAAAAATAAAGCGGCTCCAAACCGGAAGCCGCTTTATTAATATCATCAAAATCTCTCTACCTTATCATAAATATCTTCTTATCCCTGAAATCAGGATTTACAATATACAAACTGTAAACACCGCTTCCCAAATTACCCGGTACAATAAAATTATCATCAATAAAATCAAGCTGTATGATCAGCTCTCTTTGATAAACCAATTGCGCATTACTGTTGAAGATCTGGATTTCATAATGGCCCGGCTTAATACCCTTGTAGCTGTAATGTATGCTGGTACCACGCTGCACGGGGTTATTATAAATTATAAATCCGGCAGGTAAAGTGGTCATGGTAAAAGAACGCTCAGCCCCATAAGCAATACCGCCATTATTTGATGCATAAGCTTTGTAATAGTAGGTAGCGCCTGGTACCAATCCATTTAATGTAGCAGAAAAATTTCCGCCGCTTAAATTGGTTGAAGGCACTTTGGTACCAAGCCCGTTTGCAAGCCCACTAATGCCACTGTACTCAAAACCATAAGTTGTTGTTACCGGGCTGCAGCCGATGCTGCTTATGCTTCCTGATAATGTTGCTGAATTTGGATTTAGTACTGTTGCATTTCCGGTAACTACGGTAGCTGCGGTATTTGATCCGCTGCCACTTGCAATAACACTAATAGTTGCTGCACCACCACCGCTAACGGGAATACTTCCATTATAAGATTGAACCGCAGTTGGACTAAACATCACAAAAATAGTTTGTGTATAAGACCCTGCAGGATGTGTTAAACTTAACGAAGCGCTATAAGTTCCTGTTGCAGTTGTTGAGAAAGTATAACCACTCAAGGGACCAACATTTATATTAGCCGCAGTAACTGCATTACTGTTTATGGTGAACGAATTGGGGCCCGCTGTTGTATTAATACATATGGCGCCAAATGCTGTAAGCGGCGTTGCTGTTAATACCGGTGTTGCAGTAGTAAATGAACCCTGTGTACCATAAGTTGTACCGCCGGCATTGGTTGCATAAGCATGATAATAATAAGTGGTGGCCGGTGTTAATCCGGTTAAAGAAGAAGAAAAATTAATACCGGTTAAGTTGGTTGAAGCAACTGCTGTACCTGTTCCATTGGGGAAAGCACTGGTTGTGCTGTACTCAATACCATATAGCGTTATTGCAGTGCAACCATTGGCAGGAATTGTTCCGGCAACAGTGGCTGTAGTTTGTGTAATGGCGCTGGCTGCACCGCTTGTAACAGAAGGCGCTGTATTAACACCGGCGCCACTTGCAGCTACATTAACTGTTGCCCCACCGCCACCGCCAACAGCAATATTACCATTGTATGATTGTACTAAAGTTGGCGTAAACTTCACAAAAATTTGCTGTGAATATGCACCACCGGGCTGTGTTAAACTTAAAGTTGTTGTGTAAGTCCCTCCTGCTGTTGTTGAATAAGTAAACCCTGCCAAAGCAGCAATGGTTACATTGGCTGTGGTAAGATTGGTACCCGTTATAGTAAATGCATTAGGACCTGCTGTTGTATTTAAACAAACATTCCCAAAAGCCGCAAGTGTTGTTGTGCTGAATGCTGGTGTTGCAGTTACAAAAGAATTTTGTGCACCATACGCTGTGCCGCCATTATTGGTTGCATAAGCATGATAATAGTAAGTGGTTGTTGGTGTAAGGCCGGTAAGGTTAGAAGAAAAATTGATACCCGCCAGGTTTGTTGATGGCACTGCTGTTCCGCTTCCGTTAGGGAAACCATTTGTTGTGCTGTATTCAACACCATAAGCTGTTATGGCCGAGCAGCCATTTGCAGGAATTGTTCCGGCAAGTGCTGCAGAAACAGAAGTGATGGCACTGGCTGCTCCTGTTGTAACGGTTGCAATAGTATTGATACCTGCACCGGAAGCTGCAACATTTATTGCTGCCGCCCCACCACCACTTACTGGTATATTGCCATTATAAGATTGTACCAAAGTTGGTGTAAACTTCACAAAGATAGCCTGGGTATAAGTACCTCCAGGTTGTGTTAAGTTTAAGGAAGCCGTATAAGTTCCAACCGATGTTGTGGAAAAAGTAAACCCTGCTAATGGCCCTACACTAATGTTGGTTGTATTTAAAGCCGATCCGTTAATGGTAAATGAATTGGGGCCTGCTGTTGTATTAATACAAACATTACCAAAAGCAGCAAGAGCTGATGCATTTAATGTTGGTGTTAATGCCAGTGTTGTAAAGGTTTGCTCATTACCATAACCTGTACCACCTGCATTGGTTGCATAGGCATGATAATAATAAACTGTGTTGGGATTTAATCCCGAAACATTGGAAGAAAAATTTATACCACTCAGGTTTGTAGATGGAACTGCGGTACCTGTACCATTTGGAAAACCAATAGTTGTACTGTATTCCACGCCATAAGCTGTTACCGCACTGCATCCGTTTGCAGGAATGGTACCGGCTAAAGTTGCAGAGTTTGTGGTAATGGCTGATGCCGCACCTGTTGTAACAGTTGGTACCGAATTAATACCTGCACCTGTAGCTGCAACATTAACTGAAGAAGCTCCCCCACCGCCAACAGCAATATTTCCATTGTATGACTGAACGAGTGTGGGTGTGAACTTCACAAATATTTGTTGTGAATAAGAACCACCCGGTTGTGTTAAACTTAATGTGGTTGTATAAGTTCCGGCTGCTGTTGTAGAATAAGTAAACCCGGTTAATGCAGCAACAGTTACGTTTGCTGCAGAAAGGTTATTACCGGTTATTGTAAATGAATTTGGACCTGTAGTTGTATTGATACAAACATTGCCAAAACCGGTTAAAGCAGTAGCTGATAAAGTTGGTGATACACTTGTTACAAAGGATTGCTGCGTACCATAAACAGTGCCGCCGGCATTGGTTGCATAAGCTTTATAATAGTAAGTAAGCCCGCCGGTTAAACCAGCAACAGCCGAAGTATAATCTCCGCTACCATTAATATTTGTTGAGGCAACCTGTGTACCCGAACCATTAGGGAAATTATTTGTTAAGCTGTACTCAATACCATAAGCGGTAATGGCAGTGCAGGTTGTAACAGCATTGCCAGCAAGTGTTGCGCTGGTTGCTGTAATTGCACTGGCTGCACCTGTTGTAACAGCTATATTAATTCCAGCTCCGGCGGCAGCCACATTAATGGCTGTTGCACCACCACCACCTACTGGTATATTACCGTTGTAAGACTGAACCAGTGTTGGTGAAAATTTTACAAATATTTGTTGTGAATATGCACCACCAGGCTGTGTTAAACTTAAAGATGTTGTATAAGTACCAGCAGCAGTTGTAGCATAGGTAAAACCTGTTAAAGCGCCAACAGTAACATTCGTTGCATTAAGTGCAGTACCGGTTATGGTAAATGAATTAGGACCTGCTGTAGTATTGATACATACATTACCAAAACCAGTGAGGGCGCTTGCTGATAATGCTGGAGAAGACGCACCTGGTGTTACCGATGCCCATGTTGCTCCGGCTAAAATTGCATCTACCTGCTGGCTGGAAGCTGAAGTAGCCGTTCCTTGCCTGAGGTAAACGCCAGAAATAGAAGTATTATCAGTGCTTGTTCCTGTTACGTTGGGTATGGTCCCGGTGGTTTCTGTTCCACCTAAAGCAGGATTCACCCACAGGTTAACCACATCATCCGTAGTTGTAGCTGTGTTGAAAATATAATTAGATACGATGAAGTAAGTTGTACCAAAGCTTCTTGAAGTTGTTTCATATACAATGGCAGAATTAGACTTACTAATACCAAAGAAAAACCCCGATGCTCCATCTGATTTTGCATAAACCCTGACCGGAAAAATGGTTGTACTTTGAAGCACGCCAATAAAATAATCTCCTGTAGCCTGGGCTGCACTCACGTTAACCAAAAATGAAAAATAAGCGCTTCCGCTGCTGATTGCAGTAAAAGCCTTGTTATCATCTTCACCACTGGTAGTCATGGTAACTGCGTTACCTACACCTGAACCAGGGTGCCCTGTATAAGTTAAGCCCGGCGCTGTTACGGTAATTGCATTGGTTCCTGCACCTGAATGTGCCGTCCAGCCATTGGCCGTTATCAACTGACCCGCAGCATATACAAAATCCTCCGTTAATAACTGGGCGGATGTAATATAATAAGTAAATAAAAGTGTAAGGAAAAAATAGAGTTTTTTCATGATAATCTTTTTTGAAGTTTCCTTCTGAATGAAAATAAGCGTCATGAATAAATTAACATGACGCTTATTATTAGAATTATTTATTTTTTAGTTTGCCGTTACTTTCACATCATCAAATTCATAAGTTGTGCTTTTGGTTGGGTCACCACCATCATACTTAAATGCGATATAGATCGTTTGCCCGATGTAGGCTGATAAATTAATATTGCCAACGCTGGCCAAAGTTGCATAACCCGAAGTGGGCGTTGTTGCTGTAATAGAAAATACAGAAGTCCATGTAGATGTTGATGGCGTATTGCTGCCGTTGTAATTAGTAGATACAAGTACCTGGAAAGTTGTGGCACCAACTGCGAAACCTGCGGCTTCTAAAAATGTTAATTTAGGTGCCGGGGCTCCTGTTAAGTTAATTGAAGGTGTAATTAACCAGCTTGAAACAGTTGAAACTCCTGTACTGAATGCTGAAATTTTAGCACATTTAGTTGAACCAAAAACAGCATTTTGATAAAGGACACCACCGGTCTCTCCAATATTTTTCCAGCCTGCTAAAGTAAGCGGTAAATTATTTGCTCCTATTGTTTCAAAATCCTGGAACAAAAGTGTGCCCGGAGGTAAAGGACAAGCATAGCTATCTGTAAATTTAACATCTGCAACATCTTTTATAATCAACTGTTTGGTGCTGCCAAAAGTTGTATAAATGGCATAGATACTTCCACGGCCCTGTGCTACTTTTTGGCCGGCAAAATTTGCATAAGCACTTGTACGCACAATTACTGTTTGACCTGCACAATTCTTTATATCCAGGTTTACTGTGCTTTTATAAGCAGAGGTATCAGAATAAGTTGTGTTTATATTAGTAAATGCAAAACCATCCAGTTGTATTAAAGTACCCAGGTACCTGTCCTGCATATTGGTTGTGAGCTGTGCCAGCGTTACCACATGAGGTACAACAGGATTGTTTAATGAACCGCCAATTACATAATTGCTGATGAGGTTTGCAGGAATACCTTCAATGGAAGGCAGGCCGGCAACAGTAGCTTTAACACCCAGTTCCATAGTTCCATTATAATCACTTATACAAAGGCCATTACATTTAATAAATATTTTACGCCCAACAGGATAAGTACCGTATAAACTGTTTGCATCCAGCAGTATCTGCAAGCCCCCCGTTGAATCTTCAATAAATAATTGCTTGTATAAATTCCCACTCTTATCATCACCCACAACAACACCTGAAATGATAAGATCTGTTGTTATAACATTATAAGCACCAGAAGAAGTATGCATTGCTTTTAACGCTGCGATAGAAGTATTGGCTACAAGTGCCGGATCAACAGGGCCGGGAGGATTATCATAGTTCTTTTTACAGGCACTGAATGTAACTGCAGTTACAATTATCATTACTGCTGAAAATAATTTAAAGAGCTTATTCATATAGTTTTTATTTTAAAATGTATGTTCTGTTATTAATTATTATTATTAAAACCTTAATCCAACACTGGCAAAGAAATTTATGCCGTAAGCGTAAAATTTCTTTGAAGGAAATTTATCAACATTTTTTTCTGCAAAATCAAAACGCAGTTGCTCATAACCCCCCGAAACAATGCTGGTGTTGTTCAAAATATTATTTACGCCCAGGTTAAACAGCAGGAATGATCTTTTCTTCAACCCTTTAAAGCGGTTGTTCATCAGCCAGGAATAACCGGCAAAAACATCAACAGTATGTTGTGCTTTAAGCCTGGTTTGGGCAAGTATTTCATTCCACTTGGCCGAAGCAGGATCTACGCCATTAACAGCAGCAGCCGTTCTGCGAACGGGGTTAAAATCAAGCCACATCTGGTCAAAATAATTAAAGTTAACGTTCACATACCAGTACTTACGTGAGCGGTAATTTAAACCTACTGTATAAGCTTCCTGTGGTGTGGGCACATAAAAGTTTTTAGAGTAAACCGGTACATCTTTAGATAAGGTTTCCGAGCTGTTATCAGAAGTTGTAGTAGCCAACTGGTTTGTATTATACCTGTATCTGCCCACTGCTGCGGCAGCATTTATTGTAAGCCCTTTATAAACAATTACCTCGGCTCCTGCCTCCAAACCATATTGTTCTTTACCGATATTGCCTAAAGCATAATTTACAAAGGTTCTTGCATCATCATTATAAAAAGTTAATACATTGGTCTGGTGTTTAAACACCGTGTAGTATCCGGTAGCCCTGAATTTTACCGTAGGAGCAATTAAAACATAACCTGCTTCCGCAGTAGATATTTGTTCGGACCTTAGTTTATCCTGCACAAAGTCCCTTGTTCTTGGGGCCAGGTAAGCATTTTCAAAATACGGAGCCCTTGTTTCATAAGACGCATTGGCGAAAAAATAATTCCCCTGGGTGATCTTATAAGTTAAGCCACCCTTAACAGCATAATTGTAAAATTCATGTGCATCAGATTTTCCATAAGAATTATCGGGGAATAAACCGCTTTTTACATTTCCCTCCCTTTGAAACCTGGTATAAGTATGTGCTGCACTTATAAAGAAATCTACCGCTTTTAATTTTACATTGGTTTGTACCCAGGCAGATGCTTTTTTAATATCTATATCATAATTATATCCAAATTTATCACCAACACCTACAACACGGTTGGGGTGGTTTACATCATTTTGAGCAGCGTTTGGATCGGAAGGGAAATCCCTTTGACCAAACTGGTTAATATCAACATAAAATGCACCGCCCAAAAGATCATCTACTTTTTTATAATAATTATTTTTCTGCCCTTCGTAAGTTAAACCGGCAGTAAGATCAATATGGGTATTTATTGTTGTATTTAATGTTGTATTAAAATTCAATTTATTGGTATGTATCACCCTTTCTTCAACTATATATATAGAACGGTGTCCTGTTACGTTGTTACCCGCAATGCCATTTACATTAGCAATGGTTTCTGTATTTCCATAATTGGCATTGTATAGTGCATCCCAATTGATCTGGCGCTTGTTAACATCGTTTTTTAAGGCATCCAAAACCTGTTGTGCAAGCGCAGGGTCTTTCTGATAGCTTGGCAGGTAACGGTAGTAATCGGGCCGGGGGTCAGCAGCATTATACCAGTCGAGGCCTGTTGTACTGCGGTTTCCCAGTAAATACGATACGGCAGTTAACAAACTGGTTTTAGTCGTTATCTTCCATTCGTGCGTAAGTATGCCCAGTGGTTGAAAAGATTTTGCAACACTTGCATTTCTTTTTTTACCATTTTGATAACCCCAATAAGGATTATAATAGTTTGTACCGGCAATATCCAGCATTTCCTGAACAGAAGAACCCTGGCGGCCATTTTTGGTGGGCGTAGCAAATGCTGCAAACGAAAGCAGGTGACGTTCATTGATCTTTTTGTCCACAGCTACATAAGCGGAATACCCATCGTAAAAAGTACCATCAGTAAATCCTTCATCGGCCCAACGGCGGTTACCGGCAAAGCTGAAGGCCCATCCTTTTTTATTAAATCCTGTTGAATGTGTGATGCTCATGCGGTTAGAATAGTTCCTGTTAGATAAAGCATAACCAACCTGCGTTTGTTTACGTTGTTTGGAAGCCCTGGTATCTATAAAAGTAGATCCACCCAAACCCCCGTATGCATATTTATTTGATTGCAAACCGGGTGTGTATTGTTTGTTGCGCAACACATCATTCAAACCTCCCCATAAACCATACGGGGTAAAACCATTATCCAGGTTTTCCATCGGAACACCATTCATATTGGTGCTGAAAAGATCAGAATCATATCCCCTGATACGAAAACGCACAGCGTTGAAATTAAAAGAAGCAGCATTGATAAATGGATTTCTTCCTGAATTCAATTGCGAAGAAACATTTTGTGCGCTTCCATCCAGGTTATCGTTTTCATCTAAAGAAACCACCGGTATATTATCGAGCGCATTTTCTTTAGCTTCGTTAAGCAGGGTAGAATCGATACTTGTAATTACAGTGGTATCCCTGGTAGGTTTTACTTGTGAAAAAACTGTATGGGTAAAAGCAATAAGAACCAGTGAAGCAAGCAGTTTGAGTTTGTGATTGAACATATATTATTTTGTTAAAAAGGACTGCAAGTTATATTTTTTATCGTTAAAATTTTAAAAAAGATGTTATCCTGTTGTTATGAAAGCTTTAAGTTGTTGTTATGAATTTTATTATTTCCAAATATGATTTTATTATATACTTGGTGAGTAAAAAGACAAGAAAATATAAATTAGCTTTGCCGAAATTTAGCTATTATGAAACGAAGGATTTTGTCAACATTATTGATTGCAGTTTTTATCACTACGTCCGCAAGGTCCTATGCATGGGGAAAAAGAGGCCATGAACTGGTTGCTCAAATTGCCTTTAACTTTTTAGATGATTCCACAAAACAAATGGTGAAAAAATATTTAGGAAACCTGAGTATAGAAGAAGCTGCAAACTGGATGGATGATGAGCGCTCCAACACTTATTATAACTATATGCGCACCTGGCATTACTTAGATATTGACAAAGGCCAAACTTATACCCCCAGCACCGAAAGAAATATTCTTACGGTTTTACATTCGGCCATTACCGATCTGAAACAATATAAAACACTTAAGAAAAAAGATATTAAAAGAGACCTGTTGCTGATCTTTCATTTGATCGGTGACCTTCATCAGCCGCTGCATACCGGGTATGCTATTGACAAAGGCGGTAATACCATTAATGTTAGCTCGCCTTATGTGGGAGGAAACCTCCACAGTGTTTGGGATACCCAGATCATCGAATTTAAAAATATTACCCTCGACTCCTGCCTGCAGACCTATGCTTCATTAGATTCGCCAGAGGTGGCTGACATAAAAAAAATAAATGAACTGAAATGGATGTACCAGTC
>JANNYY010000417.1:0-14499 GCA_031410355.1 Chitinophagaceae bacterium
ATTGATAAAGCCATTGCAGGTTATAAAGAGATTAATTTAAGGGGAATGAAATTAGTAAAACCGGGCGGCTTCCTGGTTACTTCAAGCTGTACCAACCTGGTACAACCCGAATTATTTTTGGATATAATTCAAATGGCTGCTACTGATGCTAAAAGAAAAATCAGGCAGGTTGTATTTAATTCTCAATCTGCAGATCATCCTATAATAAGGGGGCAGGAAAATACAAACTATCTTAAATTTTTGATAGTGCAGGTAATGTAATTTGTAAAAAGTAAGGGGGTTATTTTACCACCTGGAACTTGCCGGAATCTATAATTTTTCCTTCTTTATCTCTAAGCTGGTAAACATAAATGCCACGGTAAAAATCATCTAAAGGAAGAGTTATCCTGGGAGGCATTTTAGTGATCTCATTTACGTTTTTACCCATAAAATTATATATCTGCAGGGTAAAAGTTTTATCGTAGCCATACAGGAATTCAAAAGTGATTGCCGTAGTAGCAGGAATTGGGTAAGGCTTTAATAGTTTTGCTATGGGCTCACCCTGGGCAGGGTTTTTAGTTTGAGCAAAAGATGTAAAGTTTATTCCAATAAATAAGATTAGTATGTAAAGAATTTTCTTCAACACGGTAAAAATATGTAAAATGTTTTAATTAAGCAACACTTTACTGTTAGCTTATTTACAATAAATATATATTAAAAAACGTAATAAAAATCATTTTAGTATTATATAGTAAAATGTGTAAAGAGTTTTGGGGTTCCTCCCAGCCCATGCGCCGTAGCCATTTGTCATGAAATTGAGTAGCAGAAAGGGTTGCGGAGATTTTTCATTTTGCTATAAAATTATATATATTGAAAAAAGAAATTTCTAAGTTTGAAAGCATTCAACAGGTTGGCAACTCCATATCAGTTACCCTTTTTCTCCTGCGGATCTTCTAAATTTACACCTACTCTCAATGCCTTTAATCCCGCAACACCTGACAATTCTTCCAGCTCCAGTTTTTCGAGGTCATCATTCAGAACATTATCTGCCTGCAGGTATTTAATGTAGGCTATGTATTCCTCTGCTTCTTTATCACTAAAATATACCAGTGCAATTTTATTGGGCTGGGTAAGCCTTTGGGCAGAATCTTTTACATGTACTTTATCAATTCTTTTTTTGATGATATGGTAGCGGATATTGTATGCGCCTTCTACATCAAATCTTTTTTCATCATTTCTAAAAAGGATATCAATGGGCTGGGAATGTATAAAAATGAGTTGTGTTGTTTCAACAGGATTAGATAAATATGGTAACAAAGCATGTGTATATTTTGCTACAGCCGCCATTGAAGTTAACTGCATCAGCCGCAGGTTTTTTAAATAAATATCACTGTAAGGCATGTCTGGCGACATAGACTGGCCTATATAAATATCGTATTCCACGCCATCGGTTCTGAATTTTTCAAAATAACACGGATAAGCCTGCTGAATTTCATCTTTTAACTGGTCAAAATAATTATTTACAGCTGATATTACACTTGTCATGGAACTTTCAAGTTGCCGGCTGTTCTGGTGTGCTATCCCTTTCTCATCTTCAATAGCATTAAAATAGTCCTCAGTAATAGCCTGTAGTTCTGGCCGCTTATCAGTAAACTTTAACAGGAACGGCTTGATATTATTTTCTAAAAAATCATTCAGTTTTACTTCCTGGTTAAAACCCTGGTCTTCGGCCCGGATAACAGCAATCCACTTATTAACTGAATATATTTTTTCATCCAGCAGTCCAAAACCTGATTTTTCTTTTAATGCATGTAAAACTTTTACCAATATATCAAACCGGGTATTATGGTCTTTGAGTATTGCTGTATTTCTTTCAATGGTAGAATTACGGATATCAACAGCTCCGTAAAGCGGGTAAACATTTTTAAAACTGATCTCTTCCAAAGCCTGGTTTGATAAATTAGCTGCATTTTTTTTATTTTGAAGGTAATTCCATGCGGCGTCAATAAACTTCCATTGCACTGAAGGCTGCAGCCGGGTGTACTTCTCTTTTATTACAGTTTCTATTTCAGCTTCCAGTGCCGAAAGGCTGTTATGCATAAGCTGGGCTAAAAGCTCTGCTGCAGATTCCAGCAGGCTTAGCATTTTCCCGTTGATCAAACCTTTTTCCCTGCTGTATGCCTCAATGGCGCCAACCAGTTTTTTATGATAAAACACCGGGTAAAGGGTATAAGACTTTAATCCTTCTGCCTGCAGAATTTTTGATGAGTTCTGGTGCGAGGGTACTTCCACATCCAGGTCATTGAAATAAAAAAGTTCAGGATTTGAAACAAATTTTTCTATCATTGCCATGCAGGCATTACGGGGTAATTTTTTTTGTGCAGATGAAAAAAGGATACTCCTCTTATAAGTTTCCATATCTTCTGCCAGTTTTCCATTTAGCCTGAACAGGGGAAGTATATTAAATTCAATTGCATTGCTTCCTGTTAATTCCTTTAATGCCTGAACAATTTCCGGAAATTCATTACTGCCTGCGTAAGCCTGGCTTTTAACTATATTGTTCCTGATGGTTTCCAAAGCATATTGCTGCGAAACATCTGTAACCGTTAATATTGTAAATCCCCTGAAAGAAAACATGCTTATTGGCAATAACTGTTGCAATTGGGTGAGGGCATCATCGGCCAAAGCATAATTACGCATCATTTCAACCTCTATATCAGGTAATTTGCTTTTTGTTACTATCTCTACAAAATCGGTATTTAAGTTTATACTAAAATGCCGTACAACGCCGCTTTGGCTGTCTTTTATGTTACGTACCAGGCCTCTTTTTTTAGTAAACTGGATATCGTAAAAATGCTTTAAGATGTAAGCATAAAAATGTTCAAGTTTGGTTTTTATGAACTGCTCATAATCTTCAGCATCTAAACCGCATTCATTATCGTGCATGTTTGCATCGTTCAGTAATTCAAAAAAAAGATCCGAGCCATAGAACATGGCTGGGGTCATGGGTACACAAAGACCCCAGTAAATCTGCTTCTCATCCTCTGTTAAATTAGTAAGCACAACATAAAGCAGGTCTAACAATTCTTTATACCTGGGTAATTGTTCAAGTTCCAGGTCGGCATCAATATGCTCAAAAGATTCAAACTTATTTAATACAAAAGCAAATAGATCTTTTTTTACAAAGTCCTTGTTTCGTAATTGATCCCGAAGGAAAGTTAGAAAGGGTTTAAATGAAAGGCGTGAATCTGAAATTAATTCCATATTCCCATTCAGCTCTAACATATTTATGATTTTCAGTTGCATATATTTATAGACGAATGGGAGGTTACAATTATTTTATGACCTGCGGTCAGATAAAAAAATAAAAAATCACTGCAAATAATCTGTTTTTATATTGAATATAGAACAACCAGCTATTAGAATTGAAAACCAAAGCTGACAGCGGGCAGGCCTCCATCATCTCCATATCCGTAAGTTGCTGTAATTACAAATCTTGATAAAGGTGCAAACCAAAGCCCTCCGCCATATCCCTGGTGCCATTTTTTGCTATTATCATTTTTAATCCAAACCCGCCCTATATCATGAAAAGCCAATAAGCCAAATGAACCGGGGAAAAAGTAAGTTTGAAAACTGGCCAGCTTAACACGCAGATCGAGATTATGGTATAACATCTTATTGCCGCTAAACCTGTATTTGCGATAGCCCCTCAGGTTTTCGGTACCACTTAAATATTGTGCCTGGTAAAATTCAGTATTTCCAAAACTGATACCGCCGCCAAAACGATTGGCAATAACCAGCCTGGCCTGTTTATTAAAGCTGATATAAAATGACATATCGGAACTTAACAGGCCATAATTATTACTGTACTTACCTAAACCTTTATAAGCGGTATATCTTGTTTGCCAGTTAATGCCCCGGGATGTTAAAAATTTATTATTCCTGTTATCCAGGGCTGCGATTATTTGAAAGCCGCCATAAGTTTTTGTTTTGCTAAGCGTAGCAGCATTCAACCCGTTGATACCTGTTAAACTGATCAGCCTGTTTTTGTTATCAGCACTGTCAAAAGCATAATATTGAAAAACCGGCCCTGCTGCGGCCCAAAATTTAGAATTCACATTTTTTTGTAAACCCAGTTGTACATCTGCAAGCACAAATCTTGCCCGGTAATATTCAATACCCTCCCCTTTATTTTTATCATAAACTGATTGGTTGCCATACATAAAAAAGTTTGTTGTATTTTTTGGGGCATTAAGCGATGCATTAAACAGCAGGTTAGTTTTTTTAAATACACTGGTAGCTGTAAGATTATAATTAAATTTATAAGCCTTTGTTGCCAGTGAATGAGAAGCTGCAAACTGGTGCTGCTGTGCAAATGGTTTTTTACGAAAATCCTGCCTGGTGTATTTAAATGAAACACCTACGTACAATCCATCATCGGGGTTGTAAGCCGCAGAAATAAAGGGTGCAAAAATATTATACTTATAATCCCTCATGCCAAATGCATTTACCTTTGGGTTTGCCGATAACCGGTTTTTGTAGCTGCCCTTTCCTGTAAAAACATTCTGCTCTGTTGACAGGTCGTAGATCTTTGTGCTGCTGGCGGCTGTTGCAGTTTCTATATCAAATTCATCATTTCCTGCGCCGCCAATAACCCTTATTTTAATGTTGCCTGCATCGCTTCCGTGCAGGTTAAACTTGTCATTACCTTCTAATCCGTACAACCGTATTTCTTTGGTTTCTGTAGTTAAGAATTTTCGTTTGTATATTCTTTTATCTGTTTCATTATTCTTATTTATTTTAAACACAGTTATAGTAACGGCTCCATCATCGTGCCTTTGCACATCAAATAATTCTTTTTTATTACTGCCATACACGGTTACTGTTTTTGAAAGAAAACTGTAGTAATGCAGCATCTCCGCCACAAAATATTTTTTTCTTTTTTTTAATTTATTAATGATGCTGTTTGCTGAATAAGCCTGAATTTCTTTTGGTTGCTGGTGCATTGCTTTTTCAATTAGCTCATCGGTCATCAGGTTTACAAATGCGCCAGCGGCTTTTTGCCAGTCATCCCTGTTAAGCTCATTCATATAATTGCGGTCAAAATTTTTGGCATTAAAATTATAACTGTTAATATGCCTTGCCTTTGACCTGAACCCCTGTAATTGGGGTGATACGGTTGGCCCGCCTACAAAATAGGGGAGTAAGCCGTTGTTTATAAAAAATGGCTGATCCCTGTCGCGTGGCAGCGGGTAATAAGTTTTTCCTTTTCCATTATCAACAGCAGCCCATCGCCATTGATCTTCATGCCTGTCAAAATCCATAACAAACATATCGAGCAAACGGGCCTGTAAAGTTGCTTTCTGATCAATACTATTATCATTGTCTTCAAAAAGCTTTTTTTCCATATTATCGGTGCTCAACGTTTTATTATTTTCTGTTGAATTGCGTTCTTCAAGCAGGCAAAACGAATTTGCAAAATCACCGGTAAACAAACCAAGCAGGGGATCTTTGGGTACAAAAACAAGTTTAGGATTTGCATGAGGAACGCCGGTTGCTGCAGCCAATGGCGGGATAGACAATGCAGCATAAGGGTAAGATGCAGAAACACCATCCGCAATAAGATCGTTAACTACGGTAAGGCCACGCAGATCGGGCGGTAATGCAGCATCGGTTACATTTTTTTCAATTTGCCTTAGTACATATTCCTTTCCATTTTTACCGGCCAGGCGTAAAGATTTTGTCTGGTGGCCGCCACCCAATTGCAATGGTGTTAAGCCGCCCGATTCTGTTGCCAGGTTAAGCACTTTAACTTTTACCGGGGTTGCCCATTCTTTGCGGTAGTTTTTTCCCAACATAAATGTTCTTAACCGGCCTGATTTAAATTTAGAAGATGCAATAACCATAACAGAATCAGGATAATTTTCAGGAACAAATGCTGCCGGGGTTTGGTTTACTGACAATGGCGGAAGCGCAGCAGTAAAAATTTCCCTATTCAAATCAGCGCTTTCGGTTGAATAAAAATTTACCCTGGTACTCCGGTCACTCAAAATTTCAATTACTGCAAATCCATTTTTTTCGCTGGTAAATAGAGCATGGTTGCCCGTTTTTACCCGGTTGCTTTTTGATGCGGAACCACTGACAATATAAAAAGAACTGTCTTTTTTTAAAAGTTGAAGTGTATGATCATGACCGGCAACCTGTATTACATTAGGATGGTTTTTTGTAACGGCTTCAATTTTTTCTTTAAAATTTTTATACTGTGGATGTTTAATATCCTGGCTGTTGCCAAACCATTGCCTGCTAAGTGGGTAAACGGAGCCAATAACCGGCAGCGGAATATATAAGTTGGGATTAATTATGGTTAGCGGAAAAATATGTTGTTTTAAAGTATAATAACCTCCGTGAACACCATTGGAATAAAACGGATGATGCATGGCAAGTACGATCAATTTGTAGGGATACGTTGCAATAATTTCTTTTAATGCTGCAATAATTTCATCTTCGGTTTTGTAAGGGCAATCCGATTCTATACCGGGCTTATCATTTTGTTGTAACCACCATTGGCTATCCATGCATACGATCACCGCCTTATCTCCCACAAGTATTTGCTGCGGCCCGGCACAGCCATTTTGCGGTAGTACCTGCACATTGGTCAAATGCAAACTCTCTATATAATTGTTAAGGTTTTTTACCTGTTCCCATCCGTCGGCTTTGCCCTTATTCCAGTCCAGGTTGCCGGGCACAAAAATGGCCCTGGCATTTTTATCTTTTACTACAGATACCTGGTAATCCAGAATTTTTTTTGCAACTGCAAAAGTTTTATCTGCCGCCTGCGGCATACCGGAAGGATAAATATTATTGCCCAGGTAAACTAATATATTGCTGCTGTCGTTCCAGTTTACTTTTGCTTTAAGCCAATCGCAAACCGGGTATTTACCGTTTTCCGGTTCGCCGGCATCGCCCACTAAAAATATGCGTTGTTGTACAACAGGGTTTTGTGCAATAGTATGCTGTAGTATAAAAGAAGATAAACCAATCAATATTATTTTTAAACAATAGTTCATGGTGTTTTTTTTACATCTTATTTTCTTTTAAATAATAAAATATTTCCATTAGACTCATCATCTCCTTCGTTGGAAATATACAGGTTGCCTTCGCTATCAAATGCAATGCCCTCTGCCTGCTTAAATATATTTCCATTTAGTGGATATACATCTTTTATTTTCCAGGCGCTGTCGGTTATAGCCAGTATCTTATTATGGCCAGAAAGTATAAACCATTCGCCTGTTAAGGGGTTTTTGGCCAGTGCAGATGGCCGAAAACCGGTTTTTAGCCTTTTTGTTAAGGGTTGAATGGCTGCTACATCAATACTGAAACCCGGTGAGGGAATAACTGAATCTCCTGCAATACTTAATATATAACCCGATACTTTTTTATCATTATCATCTGCTTTACAGTTTTTACAGAGGATGTATAATTTTTGCCCGGCTTCATCTGCATACATTCCTTCATATTCACCTTCGGGTAACAGATCCTTCCATTCCTGTACATTCCCTGTTTCTTCCTGGTAAGTTTCATTTTTTGCTAAAGAAAAAAGGGTTCCATCACTTTTTAAAACAAATATTGTTTCATTAATTATTGCTACATCTTCATAATCGCCTTTTTTGCCAAACTTGGTATGGTAATTTTTTTTGGTGCCCAATGCGGTACGGAAGACTTTTCCATCTTCATCCTGTATGACATAAATGGTATCACGCCTGCCTTTATAAAAACAAATTCCCGAAATTTCCAGCAGGTTTCCCCGCATGATAAATTTTTCAGGCTCATTCAGGTTATATGCTTCGGGTGTTTTGTATTTTTTATCTGCGAATTTACACGCTGTTATAAAAAAGAGAAGTATAAGTAATGAACCCAGGGATATTTTAAGATAATTTTTCATTGCTCAGTTATTTTGTCCGGGGGACGCTGTTTGTAAATATTCATAAATGGCTTGCTGCGAACGGATGGGTGGGCCCATTGCTTCAACAGGGATATTGTTTGATGCTGAATTGATCCAGGCAGC
The DNA here is from genome assembly GCA_031410355.1 of Chitinophagaceae bacterium. Taxonomy (GTDB): domain Bacteria; phylum Bacteroidota; class Bacteroidia; order Chitinophagales; family Chitinophagaceae; genus Ferruginibacter. The sequence continues at coordinate 8,045 of JANNYY010000417.1, forward strand.
CTGCACATTATCATTAAGCTGCAAATCAATAATATTCAGCATTTGTTTTTTAATGGCAGCATCATAGATTGGAAAACAAACTTCAATACGCCTGTATATATTCCTGTTCATCCAGTCGGCCGAGCCCATAAATACTTCGGGATTGCCATTGTTAAAAAATATAAAGATGCGGCCATGCTCCAGGTAACGGTCAACAATTCTTTTAATGCTGATGTTTTCGCTTTGCTGTGGTACGCCGGGTACCAGGCGGCAAACACTCCGTATCAGCAACTGAATTTTTACCCCTGCATTTGATGCATCATACAGCTTTTGTATCAGGCGTTCTTCTTCCAGGTTGTTCATTTTAATAATAACAGAAGCAGGCAATCCTTTATTTGCATTGTCAATTTCGCGGTCAATCAGCTGCATAAACCTTTGCTGCAGGTTAAACTGTGCTACCAGTAAATGTTTAAAAGATACTTCTGCTGCACCGGGATAATTATTTTTCTTGCTTAAAAAATCAAAAAGGGTTTGCAGATCGGTAAGTATATACTGGTGTGCCGTTAATATAATATGATCAGTATAAAAACGGGCTGTACTTTCATTAAGATTACCCGTTGCCAATAAACCCAGGTAAGGATGAGTGGCATGTTCTCTTTTTATTAATGCAACCTTGGCATGTACTTTTAATGCATTATGGCTGTACATTATTTTTACGCCGTTGGCCTTCATTTTTTTTGCCCAGCGAATATTATTGGCTTCATCAAACCTGGCCTTAAGCTCTACCAGCACAGTTACTTTTTTACCGTTTTTGGCTGCACTTATTAATGCCTGCACAATTTTTGAATCGCTGGCCACCCGGTATAAAGTAGTGGATATTTCCTGTACCGAAGGATCAATAGAAGCCTCGTTAAAAAAGCGAAGAATACTGTCGTAAGATTGATAAGGCGCATGAACTGCTACATCTTTTTGGGTGATATGCTGAAAGAGCAATGTGTGGTTGAAATGGATTTGCAACGCAGGCATAACAGGATAGGAAAAATTGCTGCCGCTGATGGGGAACGATGCCAGGTCTTTAAGGTTATGATATTTACCGCCTTCTACTACAGCGGCATTATGCAGGTTAAATACTTCGATAATGTTATGCAGGTACCGCAGCGGAATTTTTGGCTCGTATAAAAAACGGGTAGCAAAACCATTGTCTCTTTTGGCCAGTTGCTTTTCAATTTTTTCTGCAAGTTCTTCTTCATATTCATCCGTAAGGTTCAACTCCGCATCACGGGTAATTTTAATGTTAAAACTGCCGGTGATCTGGCTGTCCGGGAATACATGCTGCAGGTTGCTTTGTATAATATCTTCCAGGAAGATGATATATTTTGCTTCAGGTTCCTCTATCAGCAAAAACCGGTTCACATCTTTGCCGGGTATATTTACCAGGTATAATTTTTCTTTTTTGGTGCTGTCTTTAAGCACAACAGCCATATATAATTCGTTGTTTTCCGGAAAAAAATCTACAGCATCATGCAGTAATACCGGTTGCAGCATACCTGCTACCCTGGTAAAAAAATAATGATTGATACGGTTAGTTAATTTTTCAGGAATGGGTTCATTGTATAAAAAATGATAGCCCGCTTTTTTCAGCGCAGGCAATACATCATTCAATAAAATATTGCCAAATAAATTTAGTTGTTTATTAATAATTGCTGCCGACTGTTTGTAAACAGACTGGCTTTGGTTATCCTTTTCAATTTTTTGCAAAGCCAGCAATGCAGGTATTCGCACCCTGTAAAATTCATCCAGGTTTGAAGAATAAATAGACAGGAATTTTATCCGTTCCAGTAAAGGAACGCCGGGTTTTTCTGCTTCCTGTAAAACCCTTTCGTTAAAGTAAAGCCAGCTAATATCCCTGTTAAAAAATACCGGATTTTTCATAAATACATACTTGTAATAACGGCTGCAACAAATGCCAGTACAGAACAGATGATACCAAACATAAAGACGTTATAGGCAATACGGAGCAGCCGGTATTTGCGGCCAAGTACAATACCCTGCGAATAGATATCACGGGTGAGGCTGCCATATAAAAATGCAGCGTCGTTCATCATGGCTTCCATCCCACTGCTGTATTCTTCATAGCTCATGCGGTAAAAATTTCCAAAAAACAGGAGGTTTGTTTTTTTATTTTCTATATCTTCTTTAGCAAAACGGCCATCGGGCACTGCGGGCCTGGTGGCGAGTATAGAAAATACCAGGGTTATTACACAAACGGCAAGCAACAAAATTGCGGGGATAACCAGGTATTGGTTGTCTTCCAGTTTACGGAGTAAAACCGATAATAAAATTGATAAGATAATGGATGTGGTAGTGATCATGATATGGGCTTTATTATCTGCCATATCACTAAGCCGCTGGTGATTGTTGGATGTGACCCGAAACATAGTTTCAATTCCGCGTTCGGGCCGCTTTATTTTTTCTTTATCACTGCCAGTTGGTTTGCCGGGGGCAGTTTTTGTTGATATTGCCGGCGGATTTTCTGCTTCTTTTTCTTCTGCCTTGCTTGCTGCTGCTTTAAGTCTAATGCTGTTCATATTTTCGTGCTTTATATTATTAAGCAGGTTTTTTGCATAGTCTGTCTGGTACCGGTGCGATTCCAGCAGGTTTAAAGTTCCGGCACGCCATTCTTCTTTATCAATTTTTTTTCCGCGGTGTGCCTCTGCCTCTTTTTTCATTTTTTTATTAAGCGCCCTGAAATTACCGGTACCCAGGTGAAAAAGGTCGGCATCGCAAACGATCTGCTGCAACAGGTTTTGGGGTAGTTGTGGAATACGGGTAGCCAAAATACAATCTTTTACCTGCCGTATTGTTGCCGCATCCAGCTCTTTGATCAGTAAAAAAGTTTCGGCTATTGCTGCGCTTCTCAGTTCATGATCATGCTGGGAGCCGTTTAAGTATCCCGTGTCGTGAAACCAGGCTGCAGTTTCTACAACAAAAAAATCGGCATCATTTAATTCGTAATGCCTGGCAATTTCAGCAGCTTTTGATACCACAAAACTGGTATGGCCCAGGTTGTGATAAGACAGCTTTTCAGCTTCAGCCTTTTCAAATAATTGGGTTACTTCATCTTTTACATCTTCCAGTAATTGAGAATAATTCATAATGATGCTGCTGTTTTAATTAATTTAATGAAGTTTGTTCAACAATGCTTCCAGGTATTGTATCATCAGCATTTTTCTTTGTACACATTAAGCCTGTATTACAATTTTCTATTACTCTAATATAAAAAAAGAATGGCACAAAAAAAAGGCCGGCAACTCCTGATAAAAGCAAAAAACGGTTCCTGTTTACAAAACTACAGGAAACGCATTTTAAATCAGGAGAAATTAAACGGTCATTAAAAATAGGCCTTAGCAGTTTTACTGCAATATTCTCTGCCTCCTGCTTTTTTTAGAATAAACGGTTTTTTACTTTTAAATTATAATTAAAAAATTGTTACCGTACCGCATCTTTTAAAATAAGTTTTATTACTTAGCGGTATTATAAACCAAAATGATGGAACTTACTGAAGCAATCTTTTTAAAATATTATTTATGAAGTTTACTAAACATATTTCTCTAACTGTGTTGTTGCTGGTTTTTGCTGCCGGCATGGTTGCACAACAAAAAACAGAAAAACTGATAATTGTTACACTTGATGGCATGCGCTGGCAGGAAGTTTTTGGAGGTGCAGACTCCGCCATCTTAAAAAATAAAAAATATACCAAAGACAGCAGCGGTACAAGTAAAACCTTTTGGGCAGATGATGCTGCAGCAAGAAGAAAAAAATTATTCCCTTTTTTGTGGAGTACCATTGCTGCGCAGGGCCAGTTGTATGGTAACAGGTGGCAGGGCAATAAAGTAGATAATGCTAATCCTTACTGGTTCTCTTATCCGGGGTACAATGAAATATTTACAGGGTACCCGGATACGGCTGTAAACAGTAATGATAAGATATGGAATAAAAATACCAATGTGCTGGAGTTTATCAATAAGCAAAAAAAATATGCCGGTAAGGTTGCCGCATTTTCAAGCTGGGATGTGTTTCCTTATATCCTGAATACAAAAAGAAGCGGCATTTATGTAAACGCCGATGTGGATACTATAAAATTTCCAACGCCACAATTGCAACTGATAAATGATATGCAGTTTCTTACCACGCGCCCTCTTGATGTAAGGCCCGATGTGTTTACTTATTTTGCAGCAAGAGAATATATGAAAGCATACCAGCCTGAAGTTTTATATATTGCTTTTGATGAAACAGATGATTATGCACATGCAGGAGAATATGACCAGTATTTAAAAAGTGCTTATTCGCAGGATGCGATGATCGCAGATCTATGGCGCTATATACAATCAAAACCCGGGTATAAAAATAAAACTACTTTAATAATTACCTGCGACCATGGCCGCGGTGATAAGCTAAAAGACAACTGGCAGCATCACAGCAGTAAAATTGAAGATGCCGGACAAACCTGGATAGCTGCCATAGGGCCAGATACCAAACCCCTGGGCGAAATAAAAACCGGGGGCTTATTGTATCAAAAACAACTGGCAGCAACATTTGCCCAATTACTAAACCTCCATTTTACTGCCGAACATCCTGTGGCTGATCCAATACAATCAATTTTTAAATAACGCTGTTATGTATATTATTAAAAGAATTTTAATTGCAGGATTGATGTTATTTCCTGCCGTTGCTTTTGCACAAAAAGGCGAAAGTAAAAAATTGATGCTTCCCAACGGATGGACACTTTCTCCGGCAGGCCGCTCATTGCCGTTAGGAGATTTGCCCCTGAACATGGCAGTTTCAAAATCAAAAAAATTGATAGCTGTTACCAACAACGGGCAAAGTGTGCAGAGCATTCAGTTAATTGATCCCGCAACAGAAAAAATATTAGATAATGTTGTTGTACCTAAGTCCTGGTATGGTTTAAAGTTTTCGGCCGATGAAAAATATTTATACGCCAGCGGCGGTAATGATAACTGGATCTTAAAATATGCTGTAGTTAATAATAAACTGGTTTTATACGATTCCATATTGCTGGGTAAAAAATGGCCCAACAAAATATCTCCTGCAGGTATCGAAATTGATGATGCAGCAAAACTGTTGTACGTGGTTACCAAAGAAAATAATTCTTTGTACATCGTAAATCTTACAACCAAACAAACCCTGTTTAAGTTACAGTTAGATGAGGCAGCCTATTCGTGCTTATTATCCAGCAATAAAAAAGAACTCTACATTTCTTTATGGGGTGCAAAAAAAGTATTGGTATTTGATATTGCTGCACAAAAAATTACAGCGCAAATTAATGTTGGCGAAAATCCCAACGAATTATTACTCACAAAAAATGGCAAATATCTTTTTGTTGCCTGTGCAGGCGATAATGCAGTTTCGGTAATTGATATTAAACAACGGAAAGAACTGGAAGTATTGAATGCAGCCTTGTATCCCAATGCAGTAACGGGCTCTGCAAGCAATGGGCTTGCAATCAGCGACGATCAAAAAACATTGTATGTTGCCAATGCCGATAATAATTGCCTGGCAGTATTTGATATCAGCAAACCTGGCTTTAGCAGATCAAAAGGGTTTATACCAACAGGCTGGTATCCTACCAATGTAAAAGTTATTGGAAAAAAAATTTTTGTAAGCAATGGCAAAGGCTTTACATCTTATCCCAATGCAAAGGGGCCTAACCCTGCAAATAATAAAGAAGCAGTAAATTATCAGCATGGCGATTATAAAAAACAACAAAGTAAAATTGAATACATTGGTGGTTTGATGAAAGGCCAGATGAGTATTATTGATGAACCATCTGCTGCCGGGCTGGCTGCATATTCAAAAACAGTTTATGAAAATACACCTTACACCAAAGAAAAAGAATTGAATGCGGCGGGTGAAGCAGGAAATCCCATTCCGATGAAAGTGGGGGATACTTCTCCCATAAAATATGTTTTTTACATTGTTAAAGAAAACAGGACTTACGACCAGGTATTGGGTGATATGCCCGAAGGCAACGGCGATACCAGCTTAGTTTTATTTGGCAAAAACATAACGCCTAACCAGCATAAGCTTGCAAGAGAATTTGTTTTACTGGATAATTTTTATGTGGATGGGGAAGTTAGCGCCGACGGCCATAACTGGAGCCTGGCTGCCAATGCCAATGATTACCTGGAAAAAACATGGCCTACAAGTTATGGTGACCGCGGTGGCCAATACGATGCAGAAGGCAACCGTGAAATTGCAAACCCCGATCGTGGCTTTATCTGGGATTATTGCAAACGTGCCGGCGTTAGTTACAGAACTTATGGCGAATTTGCAGATGATTATAAAGCAAATATCCCGGTATTAAAAGATCATTTTTGTCCGTACTTTACCAGTTGGGATCAAACGATAAGAGATACCACCAGATTTTATCAATGGAAAAGAGAGTTTGATTCTTT
>JANNYY010000418.1:0-1718 GCA_031410355.1 Chitinophagaceae bacterium
CTGAAAGCAACGGAACATTTGACCTATCATTTGCAAAATGAAAATGCAAGTGTGTATGCAGCCAATATAAAAATGAGGAATGGCAGTTACCTGTTTGATGTGCTGATGCAATATTGGGAATTAAAAGATGTTGTTTTGAATATGGGCGGCATGCACAATATCGAAAATATGATTGCTGCCATTTCAGTTGCACAGTATCTCGGAATTGAGAATGATAAAATAAGAAAAGCAGTTGCCGATTTCAGGGGTGTAAAAAGAAGGTTTGAATATATAGTAAAGAATGATGAACATATTTATATAGATGATTATGCTCATCATCCCGAAGAATTAAGGGCATTGTTATCCGGGGCAAAAGAATTGTTTCCGGAAAAAAAATGTACCGTAATTTTTCAGCCGCACCTGTACAGCCGCACCAGGGATTTTGTTGATGGCTTTGCTGAAACCCTTGACCTGGCTGATGAAGTAATACTGTTACCCATTTATCCCGCAAGAGAATTGCCCATAGAGGGCGTTAACAGCGAAATGATCTTAAACAACATGAAGAACAAGAATAAAATAGTTCTGGATAAAACTGAATTACTGGATTGGTTAAAAAATAATAAAACCGAATTATTAATAACAGCAGGCGCCGGCGATATTGATACGTTGGTGGAACCGATAAAAAATATTTTGAACAGTAAAACAACATAAAATATAATCTACTCTTCTTTCTCCCAGTTCCCTCTCCTGAGCGCAGTCGAAGGATGGAGAGGGGTTGGGGTGAGGTCGGAAACGCGAATGAAAAAAAAATACACGATAAAAAACATTCTTCTAACAACGCTTTGGGTTGCCCTTGGCGGAGCCACCATTTTTTTACTGGTTGCTGCGGTTAAAACAAAAGAAGCTAAACGTTGCAAGGGAATTGAAATAAATATACATGGGGTGAGTAATAATTTTTTTGTTGATAAAAAGGATATTCTGAATTCCATAATTGCCATAGAAGAAACAAACCCCGTTGGTAAAACCATTGGTTCTTTTAATTTAAAAAAAATGGAACAGGAACTGGAAAAAGATGTCTGGATAAAATCGGCTGAACTGTTCTTTGATAATAATGAAACGCTGCAGGTTACTGTGCAGGAAAGGGAACCTGTTGCACGTGTGTTCACTTCAACTGGTACTACTTTTTATATTGATGATGAATTGGCGATGTTGCCGTTAAGCGAAAAATTTTCGGCAAGGTTACCGGTGTTCACCAATTTTCCTTCCGATAAAAAAGTGCTTACAAAAGCCGACAGCAGCTTATTGATGGGAATTAAAACGATAAGTATTGCCATACAAAAAGATTCATTCAGCATGGCTATGATTGAGCAGGTTGATATAACTGCTCAACGCAATTTTGAAATGATACCAAAAATCGGCAACCAGTTGATTGTTTTTGGCGATGAGACAGATGCCGATGCTAAGTTGAGTAAACTAAAACTTTTTTACAAAGAAATAATGGTAAAAGCAGGCTGGAATAATTACAGTGTAATTAATGTGCAGTACAAAAACCAGGTTGTGGCAAAAATAAAAGGAGCAGAAGATATTGCTGCAGATTCATTACGCACCCTGCAGATATTGCAAATGCTGGCAGAGCGTGCACAACGGCAGTCTGAGGATTCTTTGCAAACCATTCAGCAGGATAATGAACGCAATACTGTTGACAGTACGATGATACAGCAATCTATTCAGCGGGATGA
>JANNYY010000419.1:0-4569 GCA_031410355.1 Chitinophagaceae bacterium
TATTTCAATTCCGCTTCGTTTTGTTGGTGGAAGAACAAGTAAATATTTAAATTTTGGAGGTGGATATAATGCAGAGCAATATTATTACAGGGGTGTTGGCAAAAATGTCTTCAGTAATAAGTCTTTAGATTATATGAATGCCTTTTTGAGTTTCAGTAATGTATCCCAGCAGGCAAAACAGCATATTAATCCCCGCTGGGCACAGGCAGTGTCTTTTAATTACCGCGACGCACTCAATGTGATAAACAGCCATAAGTTTGTTGCACACAGTTCTTTTTATTTTCCTGGCTTATTTACTAACCATAGCCTGGTAATACATGCTGCTTATCAAAACAGGGATAGCCTGCCTGATCTCTTCAGTAAGAATTTTTCATACTCCCGCGGATACGAGGCTTTAAGTACAAGGCGCATGTACAAACTGGGAGTTAACTATCATTTACCCATTCTTTATCCTGACTGGGGTTTTGCCAATATGCTTTTTTTTCAACGCATAAGGGCTAATGCGTTTTATGATTATACAAATGCCAAGGCAAGAGTTAACAATGTACTGACAGAAATTTTAAACCGCAGCACGGGTGCCGAAATTTATTTTGACACAAAGATCTGGAATGCATTGCCGGTAAGTTTTGGTGTACGGTTTTCGCATCTGCTGGATACTGATCTGCTGAATCCACTGGTTAAAAACAGGTGGGAGATCATTATACCTATTGGATTGATTCCAAATTGATGAACTTTAAAAGCTGGTCATACCCTTCGTAATATTAGTGTATTTAATTAAGGGTCTTAAAAAAATAATGTAACTTCCTTCTCAAATAATTCTATCTTAAATACTAAAATTATAGCATCATGAAATACCTTTTTTCCCTTAGTATAATGAGTTTGTTTTTGTTTACTGCACTAAATTCCGCAGCCCAGCAGGATAAATCAAAACGCCCAAGCCCCCCGGCCACTGTAACACAAAAGGTTGGAAAAACAACCATTACCATTAATTATAGCCAGCCATCAGTAAAAGGAAGAACGATAGGTGTTGACCTGGAACCTATGCCAGACAAAGTTTGGCGTGCCGGTGCCAATGAAGCAACTGTTTTTGAAACAGACAACGACGTTACTGTTGAAGGTAAAACCCTGCCAAAAGGTAAGTACGTTTTTTTTATTTTGATACTTAAAGAGAGCTGGGTTCTTATTTTTAATAAAACCTGGGATCAATGGGGTGCATTTAAATATAAAGAAGCTGATGACGTGCTGAGGGTGCCGGTTAAAAGCGGAAAGGGAGCTGCATTTGCTGAGAAACTAACTTATAAGATCAGCGCTGATGGAATTGTTACTATCAATTGGGGCGATATGGAAACTAATTTTACTGTTCAGGAAAAAAAATAAATATCAGTACGCATTGTAATCAATATTTTTACCCATGGTGCCTCTTAATCTTTTCCAAAAAGATTCCCTTGATTTTAGTGGTATAAAATCTTTATTATACGCCTTTGTGTAATCAATTTTTGGATTGATCATGAATGGTTGTATGGCCCGTAAAGTGTCAAACACAATCGGTATTATACCAACATGCTTATTTATTTTAACGCTTGCAAACCGCTTTAGTTGTTTTGCCTGAAAGGGATCGGTGGCCAGTGCAATATGTGTAAAGCCCAGTGTCTTTGCTTTCAAATACACATAATATAAATTTTCAGTGCTGTGCTCGGCTTTGGTTTCGGTGTAAACATGTGCTGCAGGTATTCCAATGGCAATAGCATACATAGCCATAATCTCTCCTTCGTAATAAGGGCTGTAAACTGAAGAACCCGAGTACATGATATTTTTTGCAATCCCTTTATCATACAAATACTTCGACCAGTAAACCCGGGCTTTCATAGTGCTGTCCCAGCCTGTTTCTGTAAATGGCACACCTGGCACCGCAATCATTTCATAACTTTCTGCAGCGGCTTTTTTTAAATAATTCCTGGTGGTTTTTGCGCAGAAAGAACAGGCATTCAGCATACATAAAACTGAACATAAAGCAGTTAAAAATAGCAATGAAGAATTTTGTTTTTTTATCATGAAGGAAGAAAGTTTTTCCCGGTGGTAACAAGATTCATTGTAAAAAGTTCAGTACGTCGTATTTCATATCTGTTAAAAAAAAAATTAAAGCCGGGTTATTTTATGTATTTCTATCTTTTCATTAAATTTATCGCCATGGCTTTTTTGGGCCTGTATTTTTCTTACAATACCCATTCCTTTAAAAACTTTACCAAAGGCTGCAAAACCCTGTCTGTCCTCGGTTCCCCGCCTGTCAAAATCAAGGGGGCTTTGATCGCCAATGCAAATAAAAAATTCTGTATTGGCAGAGCCGGGTGTTGTCCTGGCCAGTGAAATGGCGCCCGACTCATGCGTTAAGCCTGTTTGTTTTGTTGTTTCATGTTTAATACCCGCCATGGTTATTTTTTTTGCAGAATTGGTTTGCCATAATCCCCCTTGTATAATTCCTGTATTGCTGTTTGTGGGTAAATCATCAGTTTTTAATACCCGGTAAAAAGATGTGTTATTGTAAAATCCCGAGTCGATATAGGATAAAAATGCAGCTACTGTTTTAGGTGCCTGGTCAGGAAAAAGTTCAACTTCAATATCACCCAGTTGGGTATTGATGAGGATGTGGGGGTTTTTATATTTTGTTTGTGTGCAGCTAATGATAAATAGTGCAAATAAAAAGAAGCATATATTTTTCATACCTGTAAATTAAATACTCTTTTGCAAACTATGCTTTATAACTGCAAAATTTACATAAAAAAGCCGGGAGCTTACGCCCGGCTTAAAAATTGTATCAGCAGCTTATTAGCAGTTATCTTAAAACAGTATTTATAAACTACGTTGTAGTTTTTGTTGCCACGAATTACACGAATTTTCACTAATAATACCGCACTATTCGTGAAAATTCGTGCAATTCGTGGCAAGCAATTCACAAAGTGAATTTAAATTCATTTTTAGACAGCCGCTTAAGGATTGCCTAATTTTTTCTTCACTTCATTCCTCACCAACGCATTGCCAACCTCATTAAAATTATAAGCCGCTACTTCTTTATACAGGGCGGTGGCTTTGTCTTTAGTGCCGGCTGCTTCATTGGCTTTTGCCAGGCAATATTTATTATAAGTATCTGTAGGGTTTCCCTTTTCAAAATGACTGATCGCCTCAGCATAATTTTTCTGGGCCATAGCTAACATGCCCATGTCATGTTCATATCCTTCCAGTTTCCGGTTATCTTTAATAGGCTCAAGTGTCTTTTTCCCTGCTTCCAGGTTATTTTTTGCATCATCAAATTTTCCGTTTACCATATTTAGCATGGCCTGCCAATGCAGGTTTTCGGCGTCCCCGTACATTTTTACTTCGGCCGTGTTTCCCAGGTCAATGTTGATCTGGGCATTCAATGGCTTCATCATATCCGTAACAGTTTTTAAGGTGGCAGCATCCCCGGTATGCACTGCAATTTGAGCCACAGTAGTAAGACAGTTATTTTTTTGGCTTGTTTCCATACCAGGGTTTGCGGCAACCTGGTCCATAATATATTTGGAAGCGGCTTTGGGGTCATCGCCATACAAGTATGTATAGGCTGTATTTATTAAAGCACCTGTTTTATCAACATCATTATTGCCACCATCTGAATAATTTTTCCGGGCCTCTTCCAGGTTACCAAGATAGGTATTTGCATGTCCCAATTTGTAGTACGCAGCAGGTGCTTTCGGGTCAAGCGTAACGGCTTTGGCATAAGCATCCTTTGCTTTTTGAAAATCATTTTGTGCCCGGTAACAATCACCCAGGGTTATTGCTGCACCTGCGCTGGTTGGGGCCAGTGCAGTAACTTTCAACGCATTTTCTTCTGCCTTTTTTAGATCCAAAGGTTTATTAAACATATAACTGCCGGCTAAAGCTGCAAAGCCGCCAACCCATTTTGGATTCAACTCAATGGCTTTGGCATAGCTTTCCCGGGCTTTGTCATCCTGGTTATTACCAGAATAAGCATTTCCCAGGTTCACCTGTGCCCTGGCTGCATCGGGGTACGTGGTTGCAATTTTTTGTGCAAGTTCCATTCCTTTCTGCCTGTCGCCACTTAAACTGGTTTCCATAAACTCAGCATACATTTTTTCCCCGTCGCTTGCACTGTCAACATTTGCTTTGCCGCTTGCAATATCATCGGCAAAATCTTTGGCGCTTGTACCGGTGCCTGCCCGCATTAAATAAGCCATGCCAAATTTAGGGTCCTGTGCTATGGCTTTGCTGAATGCGGCCCTGGCCTTAATTCCGTCGCCCAGGTCCAACAAATTCATTCCCTCATTATAGGAAGCCAGGGCTTCTTTTGAGGAAGTTGTTGCAGGAATGTCTGTAATTTTTGCATCTGTTTTTGTACTGCTGCTGTTATTGCATGATGACGATAAAATAGAAAACAATAAACACGAAACCAAAAATGCCGTAATTTTTTTCATACATAAATTTTTTAGGCCCGGTATTGCGGGCAGTTAATAAAAGAAAAAATCTGGGGTGTGTTATACAACAGGGCAGGGCTTTTTCAAAGGAAGAATTTCGCTG
>JANNYY010000420.1:0-5217 GCA_031410355.1 Chitinophagaceae bacterium
CTTCATCACTGTCTTCTTTTACTGCGGTTACCACTCCGCTTCTTGCAGCGCAAACCTTACTTCCCTTCTTCATTTTAAAATCAAGACTTATTTCATTTTGATGACTCATTTTGCTGTTGTAAGCCTGTATTAATAAAAACTTACTGCCTTTTGCAAAGGGAAGAGAATAAACATAGCTGGTATCGGGTTTAACTCTTCCGCCTTTTAAATCATAAATTTCCCTGTCGATTAATTGTGCAACAGCAAAATGAGTCATCAAAATGAAATAAGTCTTGATTTTAAAATGAAGAAGGGAAGTAAGGTTTGCGCTGCAAGAAGCGGAGTGGTAACCGCAGTAAAAGAAGACAGTGATGAAGGCGGATTAAAAGATGAGTATCTGTCGAAAGGAAATCACATTATCATCTTACATAACGATGGGAGCGAAGCCATGTACTGGCATTTACAAAAAAATGCTGTGCTTGTTAATACCGGCGACACGGTTTTACAAGGATCGCTTATTGGATATAGCGGCAATACAGGATACACCGCTTTTCCACATCTGCATTTTCAGGTGTATGACAAAGAAGGAAAAAACATTGCAACAAGATTTTATACAAAAAAAGGAATTATTTATTTGAGGCCCGGCAAATGGTATAAACGCACCGGTTAATATCATGGAAAATAAACTAACCGGATATTATCCAAAAAACCGGAAAGCCTGGAGAAACTGGCTGCAGAAAAATCATGCGGTACGGCAAAATGTTTGGCTTATTTTGTACAGAAAAGGCACTGGCATTGCTACATTAACTTATGACGAGGTTGTAGAAGAGGCCTTGTGTTTTGGATGGATAGACAGTAAACCTAACAAACGGGATGATGAAAGTTATTTTCTTTTTGTATCAACCCGCAAGCCTAAAAGCCCCTGGAGCGCTATAAATAAAAAACGTATTGAAAAACTGCTGCATCAAAATAAAATTGAAGATGCAGGCCTGAAAAAAATTGAAGCAGCAAAAAAAGATGGCTCCTGGATGTTGCTTGATAAGATTGATGCGCTTGAAATGCCAATCGAATTAAAAAAAGCTTTCTTAAAAAGCAAAACCGGGTTACAGCATTTTGAACAGTTTCCGCAGAGTGTAAAAAAACAGATCTACCAATGGATTTACAGCGCCAAAACTGAACAAACCCTGCAAAAACGTGTTACAGAAACAGCATCACTGGCCGAAAAAAATATCAGGGCAAATCAATGGAAGCCTAAATGAAAAATATGTATTGTGTTATTAAATCAATGCTGTGCCTTTTCTTTACTATTACAATGGTTAGTTGTTCTGTAAGTAATAATCCGCTACACACACAATTAAAGCAATTGCAAAAAGGAATTATTAAAGACGACAGCAGCTTTATCTATCATCTTCCTTACGAAGAAAATAAAACCCATTTATTGGTGCAGGGTTACTTTAGCCATTACACCCATAAGCACCGGGCGGCGCTTGATTTTAAAATGAAGAAAGGAACTAAAATTTGTGCGGTAAGAGATGGTGTTGTTATACGCATAAAGGCCGATGGAAAAAAAGGAGGAGGGAATATAAAGTACCGGCCCGATGGAAATTATATTATAATACAGCATAACGACAGTACCAGGTCTGGCTATTGGCATTTAAGGCACGAGGCTTTGCTTGTAAAAGTTGGCGACCGGGTAAAGCAGGGACAGGTAATTGGCCTCAGTGGAAAATCAGGGTACTCTTATTTTCCGCATTTGCATTTTATTGTATGGCGGTATACTAAATCAGGAGAGTGGCAACAAATAGGCAGCCGCTTTCAAACCAACAAAGGAATCCGTTATCTTCGGCCTTTAAGATTTTACAGGAACACAATATCAACCCATACAACCAGGTGAGCTTAGCCGAAATTTACCAGCAGTTTATTGCAGATATACAACATACTTCGTGGTATGAATATGTTGCTGTTTTTGCAGGCATTGCCAGTGTTTGGTACTCCCGTGCCGAAAATATTTTGGTTTACCCTGTGGGTTTAATAAACACCATCATCTACATTTATATTAGTGCTGATGGCCATTTATTGGGAGAAGCAACCGTAAATTTATATTATACCATCATGAGCATTTCGGGTTGGTATATGTGGACGAGAAAAGACCAGCGAAAAGAAATTGCTCTTCATATTACTTATTCCAATAAAAAAAATTGGATATACCAGATTACCTTCTTCCTGTTTTTTTACATCAGCATTTTTGCAGCACTTACTTATTTTAAATCTGCTTTTTTTGATGGCGTTATTCCCTGGGCCGATGCCTTTGCCTCTGCAACCGCATTTACAGGTATGTGGCTTATGACAAAAAAGAAAGTAGAAAGCTGGTACTGGTGGATCGCTACCAACATTGCTTCTATTCCCTTATACTTTGTGAAACATTATGTTTTTACCAGTGTTTACTATATTGTGTTATTGGTGATGGCTGTATTTGGATTATTGGAATGGATAAAAAAAGCCCGTTTGCCGAACGCCGGCCAGAACCAGAACGGGCAGGGGCAGTCAAAAAAAAATAACGCATGAGCTATTGCACATTTATAAATTCGCTTAAAGCGGGTGAACAATCCGTTCATAAAATCTATCATGATACCCAATATGGTTTTCCCATTGATGATGATAACGAACTATTTTGCAGGCTGGTGCTGGAGATAAACCAGGCAGGACTTAGCTGGACCACCATTCTGAATAAACAGGAAAGCTTTAGAAAAGCCTATCACAATTTTAATATTAAAAAAGTGGCGGCTTACAAGGAAAAAGATTTTGAAAGGCTGATGAACGATGCCGGTATCATACGCAACAGGCTTAAAATAAATGCAGCTATTGAAAATGCAAAAACCATTCTTGCCCTGCAGAAAGAATTTGGATCTTTTAAGGCATGGCTGGCTCATCATCATCCCAAAACAAAAGAAGAATGGACAAAACTTTTTAAAAGCACTTTTAAATTTACCGGCGGCGAAATAGTGAACGAGTTTATTATGAGTGCCGGTTATATACCCGGGGCACATGATAAGGATTGCCCGGTGCATAAAAAAGTTTTAAAGGCTAAACCAATGTGGAATGAGAAATAAAAAAACCTGGCTTATTATTAAAGGGGGGCTGATACTGCTGTTTACCATTTTTATTTTTGCCACGCCCACAGAAGATCCTTTTAGAAAATGGCTGCGTTTTGGTATGCTCACTCTTTTTGTAGTTAGTTTTATTTTTGATTTAAATAATTTTAAGAACCGAAAAAAATAATTTGTAAGCCGTAACGGATTGATGTTTATAATTACGCAAATAAAATTGATTGAAAAAAATTGTCATCATAGGGCCCGAATCAACCGGTAAAAGCACCTTGTGCAAACAACTTGCCGCACATTACAATACGATTTGGGTAGAGGAGTATGCCAGGGAATATCTTTTAAAAAATGGCACAAATTATAGTTTTGAAAACCTGCTGGATATTGCCAAAGGCCAGGTGGGGGAGGAAGAGTTGGGCGTTGCCCGTTGCTCGTTGGCCGAAAGAAACGCCCCCGAACAACGAACAACATACAACGAACAACTTCTCTTTATTGATACTGACATGTACGTAATGAAAGTATGGTGCGAATTTGTTTTTGAAAAATGCCACCACTGGATACTTAACCGCATTGCCGAAAGGCAATACGACCTGTACCTCTTTTGTAATATTGATTTGCCCTGGGTAAAAGATGAGTTAAGAGAATACCCCGATTTGATAAGCAGGCAAAGACTATATAACCACTATAAAGATATTCTCACCAATCAAAATGTGCCATGGGTTGATATTAGCGGGAGTTATGAGGAGCGGTTAGAGAAAGCAATTTTGGCTGTACAAGGTGTCTGACGGTTTTAAACCGTCCTGACGCCTACCTAATTAACGCCTGCACATCCGGATCTCCGGCCAGGTTGCCCATTTGCCGCATAATATTTCCATACCGTCCGGCAACATAACCACTTAAAGGTTTTACGGTAAATCGTTTGGGATTTGGCAAACAGGCAGCAATTTGCGCAGCTTCGGCAGGCGTTAAATCTTTAGCATTTTTATTAAAATATTTTTTTGCAGCAGCCTGCACACCAAAAACACCACGGCCCATTTCTGCTACATTTAAATAGCGTTCCAGTATGGTTCGTTTTGTCCAAACCCCTTCAATGGAAAAAGTAAAAAACACTTCAATTCCTTTTCTTAAAAATCCACCGCCCTGGTATAAAAAAACATTTTTAGCAACCTGCTGGCTAATGGTGCTGGCCCCCCTTACTTTATTTGGATGCCGCTTATTATATTTCATGGCAAGCTTTATCGCTTTAATATCAAACCCATCATGATCAGGAAATTGCTGGTCTTCACTACCAATTACAGCCAGTTTAATATTGGGGCCCATATCATCATAACTTATATAATCCCTGCTCAAACCATTACCCTGTAAAATGCTGCCAACCTGGGTTAGCGTAATGGGTGGATTAAAAAGTATACCCAGCAATAAATATAGTGTGGAGGAAATGTAGCAGATGAAAAAAACTTCCCTGAATATGATAGCCGCCTTCTTTACAAATTCAATTTTGCGTAGCCAGAAATAATAAACCAGGCCTACCACAATAACCACTACAATAACAATCAGCATTTTTGTTTTCAGGTTGGTGACCGGAAAATCTGCAACAGAAAATTTTTGAATAATAAAAACAAGGAACCAGCTAATGTGTAAAATAAAAATCCAGAAAAAGATTTTTTTTAATAATATCCATATTTTTTTCATCCTTGCCGGTTTGCGGGTGTTTATTGCTTTAAAAAGATTACCTGTTTGTATTACTCATGTTCATATAAACCAGTTTGTATTTTTTACCAATCAGCATACCGTTGCCATGCTTTTTTCCTTTAGCCATAAAATAACCAACCGTGCCCAGCGCCACAGATGCCAGCAACAGGGGTGCACTAAACTTTTCCCTGTCGGCTACATACACTACGCCGCTGGCCAATGTAAGCACTGCACCGCCGCCCAATAAAGCTGCACCGCTTCCTTTTACATTAAAATTGGTTCTTTCTTTTTGCCCGATTGCAATAATTTGGTTGTAATGATATTTATAGTGATAGCTGCCAACCGTATCAACAATATAAGTGCCGATGGTTGTGGGCAGATAACGGATAATGAATTGCTGCAAATACAGTGTATCGTTTTTAATGCCGTTTATCAATGCGTCAAT
>JANNYY010000421.1:0-2402 GCA_031410355.1 Chitinophagaceae bacterium
AATGAAGTCTTCTTCTTTAATCTCGGCCATTTGAGTTTCTATTATTTGAAAACCTGAATCTGGATTGCCAAATAATCCCCTTGCTTTTAAAACTCCTTCTTTTTTGATTTGAAACAGTTCAGGAACATAATTGCCCCATACTGCGATTGCTTTTTCTTTGGTTAACCTATAATATGGTTCGGGGAAATATTGCTTAATTAATTTCTTTTTACCACCTATAATATGGTAAGAAACTTCTTCCTCAAATTGAATTGGAACAGGCTTAACGTTTTGACTATGCTCCATGGCTTTATAGCTGCTTGCCCACCTTCCATCCTTTGTTTTGTACACATCAAAAAATTGGTACTTCATGTGATAGAAACTGCTATCATTTTGTGACAGGAACAGCATTGCATTTTTATATTTTGAAAAGGGTGGAATTCCATAATGATCATAAACTATAAATGAAATAGTATCTTTTATGTAAGTACCGCAAACAATCTCAGCTATCTTATATTTTGCCAGAAACTTAGCATCCCTAAGAAAACCATCCTCTTCTTGTGGGAGTTCTTCTAAAGCAATTTTTTCGCCTATAATCACCAACATTTTTCCTTCTACGTCCGGGTTTTCCATACAAGTTTCAGGTGCAGCTTTTTGTTCCGCACAACCAATAAGGAATAAACTGATGATTAATATTTTATCGTATAAATATCTCATGTAAAAAGGCAATAATTAAAATTAAATATTTTAAAGATGCAATCAGGATTAAAATCCATATCATTCTTCGCTTGGATAAAAGTTCAATAAAGATATCCTGTACAAGAGTGCCCCTCCTGTTGCGGGTTAAACTGTGCCACTAAAACCCAATATAATTCTGTCCTCCCACAACCGCTGGTAATTGAGTTGAAAGTTGTTTGTACCGAACTACAGGCTGGATTTGAATTGCCTGATGATTGTTTGCCAAGCCACACTTGTACAAAACCCCCTGTTGGCGGTTCGTGCTTTGTCATGCGACGATGCTCAAATTAAGCCGTCACCAATTTTTTACTGTTAGCAGCCTTTGTTTTGCGAAGCTTTTGTCTTGCAATCTTTTCTTTGTCGGCTTTTATAAATTCGCTGATAGCTTTTCTTTCTTTGTTCGTCAAAGGTTTTCCGTTAATTATAAAGTCAACGCCATTTGGTTCGTTAATATGTCCCATTTTATATGCTTTTAAAATATTGGTCAATAAGTTTGTTTGCTGCAATTGTGTTTATTATCATTAAATGTCCGCCAAAATGATATGCGCCTAAAGTTTTAACGTAATGGTCAATAAGTTTAGTTTTTGCGGTGAAAGAAAGATAGCCGTCAAAACCATTTTGAAACGAAATCTTACAAGCATAAGCAACTAAATTTCCTGGAACGCCTTCATACAGCTTATTTTTTCCTCTATTAAAAGGAGCACTTTCCAATAAATCCATATAAACATGGTCAGGCTCATTAGTAAGACTTAAAATACCTTGAATGATATTTGGGTTATTACTGATTGTCAATTTGTAAACTTCTCTTGTATTATCGTCAAGTTCTGTTTTCCAGTTAAAAGCCCAACCATTTTTCTTTGTAACCTGCTTTAAGTCTGCTTTTGTCAAACGACTGACTTCTGTCGGGAAACTGTCTCCTGAAATGGTATTTTGGATTGAATTTGTAAGTTTATCAACCTCAAAGTTAAGTGCTATTTTTGCTCGTTTTTTCACTTTACGAATTTACGAAAAATCAAGCTCTTAGGCAAATGGTTTTAGTACGTGGAAGTGTTCAATAGCATGACCGCCAACAAAGAAATATAATTCTCTTTGATAAACACCAAATAAAAAACCATCCACCAACCGGTGAATGGTTTCATAAAACACACAACTATACTTTAACCTCCTGCGCCAACACGCCTTTGCTCATCTTCTGTTGCAGAATTACGGCGGCGGCTTTGGCCCTGCTGTTTTCCAAAACGGTAAGTAAAGTTTACACCGTACTGGCGGCTGTCGAAACGGTTGCGGATAGAAATATCAACATTGCCATATTGGGTAAGCCCTTTAAAACGCATCCAGCCAAAAGGATCACGTGCATTCAGCCGCAGGCTTGCTTTTCCTTTCAGCAAATTATTTTTTGCAAGGCCAAAATTCATTTGCCCCATGGGATAGGATAAGGTTAACTGCTGTACACTTTTATAATTATAAAAGCCACTCAATTCTGCAGTCCATCCTTTACCAATGGTAAAGCTGTTGTTTATATTAAGGCTGAAAGAAGTGTAAGCCAGGTCCAGGTCAACAACTTTTGATTGTGTACTTTCTGTAGAGATATAGGTGCCTGTATAATGATTGCGGAAAACATTTACAAACACGTTTGCATTCCACCATTTTGCCAATTTTACCGGAGAACTTACCGCCACGCCCAT
>JANNYY010000422.1:0-11564 GCA_031410355.1 Chitinophagaceae bacterium
ACCAAACACGCCTTTTGCTAACCTGGAGTTTGCGCAAGCCGTTATGCGGTTTAAAAATAATTCGGGAGATTCCATTTTTGGTATTTTGGATATGGGCGCAGGCTATGCGTTGAACTTAAGAGGCAAGGTAACGGCCTGCAATGGGTCAGCCACGTTTTACATAGAAGGACACGGTGTGCCCAATTCCAATACGGCCAATTGGGAATATGATTACCAGGGATATATAGTACCCAAATGGAAGAATGGCATACAACAGGCAGATGCCTGTGCAGGGTCTGTGATCAGGAGTAAACCCCATGGAAATGCAAAAGCAGGGCAAACGGCTACTTTCTATTTGGTGAAGCAATAAGGCTCTTACAGTCATTAATCCAAAGAAAAAAAATACTGCTGAATATGAAATTTATATCTCTCGAACCATTTGTTCCATCAGGCAGCAATTTTGAAGGTTCCAAGCAACTCTTCCAGGAATTAGGTTTTACTATTGCCTGGGATGCCGGTGACTATATAGGCTTTGAAAATGATGGTTGCAAATTTATTTTACAGAAATACGACAACAGGGAGTTTGCAGAAAACTTCATGATCAGTGTTAAGGTAAATGATGTGAGCGAATTCTATAAATTTGTAGTTAAAAAAAACTTAGCAGAAAAATTTGGTATTAAAATAGCACCCCCGGCGCAACAACCTTATGGAAAAGAAGTTAATATTATTGATATAGCAGGAGTTTGCTGGCATTTTGTTGAATAAATTGACGGTAAAAAATGCAGGGAATAGTGAAAAAAGAATTAAACATCAGGATGCCCCTCCCTAATAATAAAAACCAGCCCAGTTAACCGTAAATGAAACCTTGCTTCAAAGTGCAGATTATATTATAAATGCATTTAAAAAAAGTATTTAATTAACACCGCTAAAAGTTACCATTTAAATGAACGGGGAAATACCATTGAAAATTATTTTAGAATCCCCTCCAGCAGGCATTTACATTGGCCTGCAAAAAGGCAGCGGCAACAATTATGAAACCATACAAAAGCAAAGATCGGGCACTACAGACCTGCACTTTGAATTTACAATAACAGTTAAATGGATCAAGGATGGTTCTGCAAATTTGTTGGGTGCATTTGTGCAGGGCCCACCGGGCGAACGATTTATTTACATTGATATTGGAACCTATGCCGGCGTAGCCGGTTCTGTTTGGGGCAGGAGATTAAAAATTCCATTGAAAGGAATTACAAGGGAGTGATCTGCTGATGTTTTACCCTTAGTAAAAAAATCTGTCATTCATTATCTGCAACCTTATTAACTTATTTGGAGTTATAAATCTCTTAAAAGTGGGAATAAGGTTGAGTTTCTTCAAATTTCTTTTCTGCTAAGGTTGGTTAAAGTGCTTTCTACGTAAATTTCTAAAATTAAATATCACAAAACTATTAGCTTCAACAAACATGTGAGATTATCTTCCTTTCTTTGATAAAACTATACGCATGCAGATCGCTATTGCTACCAATACACTTGCCGGCAGCGGAAAAGCAGTTAAGCTGGCTCAAAAGATCCATCGTATCCTAAATGAAAAAAATATAAAATCTGCAATCTTTACAGAAAAAGAATGGGATGAGCGCATGTATCATTTTGACCAGGTTTGGATTGCCGGTGGCGATGGGACAGTTAATTATTTTGTGAACCGGTATAATGATATAAAAAAACCACTCTGCATTTTTAATGGCGGCACCGGTAACGATTTTCATGCTTTATTGTATGGCAAAACAACTGTGAAGGAACAGGTTGCACTTGTGCTGCTATCAATACCTAAACCAATTGATGCCGGCAAATGTAACGACCGGTATTTTTTAAATGGTGTGGGCATTGGCTTTGAAGGTGCCGTTGCAAAAAGCCTGCAGGGCGTAAACAAATGGTTTGGCAAAACTTCTTTCCTCATCTCTATTTTAAAACATATTTTCTTTTATAAGGAAAGGCGCTATATCATTACATCAGCAGAAAAAACAATCGAAGGAAAATTCCTGATGATCAGCATTGCCAACGGAACCCGCTATGGCGGTGGATTTTATGTAGCTCCACTGGCAAAACCCGATGATGGTTTATTTGATGCCAATTTGGTAAAGCCCCTCTCCCCTTTTAAAAGATTAAAGTATTTGCCTGTTATTGAAAAAGGGAAACATCTTGAGCTTGCTTTTATTGATTATTATAACACCAGGCAAATAAACATACAAAGTGATAAACCCATACAGGCGCACCTGGATGGGGAATATTTGGAAAGCAATGAATTAATTATAGAAATATTGCCGGCACATTTTAATTTTATATTTTAATTCAGCAACAAATAAAATAATGAAGCAAATAAAATTCCTGGTACTTCTGTTTATTTTGTATTCCTGTAATGATAATGCTGAAAATAAAAAAATTGTTGTTACAAATGCAGATTCCATTAAACCCCTTACAGCAACTTCACTGGTTGTATTAGGCACTATCCAGGATGCGGGTTCGCCACAAATTGGCTGCAGCAGGGATTGTTGTAAAGACCTGTTCCTGCATCCCAATAAAGAAAGAAGGGTTGTTTCGCTTGGCCTGGTTTCCCCGGTTGATCATAAAACATTCATTTTTGAAGCAACGCCTGATTTTACACAACAGGCAAAGGCTTTAAAAAATTATGCAGGCACCGGCAATACAGAAATACCAACCGGCATTTTTGTAACCCATGCGCATATCGGGCACTATACCGGCCTGATGTACCTGGGCAAAGAAGCGATGAATGCAGACAGTACGCTGGTTTATGCCATGCCCCGGATGAAAACCTTCTTAGTGCAAAACGGCCCCTGGAGCCAGTTGGTAAAAAATAAAAATATTGTAATACAGGAAATGAAGGATCAGCAGGAAATTGAACTTACCAATCATTTAAAAGTAATTCCGTTTACCGTACCTCACCGCGATGAATTTTCTGAAACCGTTGGTTACACCATTATCGGCCCCAATAAAAAAGTTTTGTTTATACCCGATATTGATAAATGGGGAAAATGGGCTACAAATATTATTGATGCCATTGCAAAAGTGGACTATGCTTTTATTGACGGCACTTTTTATGATGCAGCAGAAATTAACAACAGGGATATTTCTACCATTCCACATCCGTTTATCATTGAAAGCATGTACCTGTTTAAAGATATGCCGGCAGCAGAAAAAAAGAAAATTTATTTCATTCATTTTAATCATACAAACCCGGTTATCAATATAAAAAGCAGGCAGACCGAAATGGTTTTAAAGAATGGTTTTAATATTGCTTCAATTAATATGGTCATAAAACTTTAATACAGTACTGGCAGCATCCCGTCCACAATTACCCTACTCATTTTCGTTTTAATACTAAGACCAAAAATAGCAGGCACTATTTTTGCGACTTAAGGTTAACTACTAAATTTAAGAGCCTGATTTGGATTGATTATAACCAGTGATTTTTTTAAAACCCCTTCATCCAACAATGTGACCAAAATAACCTATAAAAAACTTGCTGTAAAGGTTGCTGATAAACCCGCTAAAAAAATAAAGAAACAGAGTATTGCGATAACTGCAATAAAAAACGGGGCTTTACAGGAATTGGAAAAAAGCAATAACGAAGCCCTCATCAACTGCACCGATGATTTTTTATGGAGCGTAAGCAGTGATTTTAAACTCGTAGCCGCCAATAACGCTTTTATTAAGGGTTTTAAAGTAATGACAAACATTACATTTAAACCAGGCGACAACCTGTTAATTAAAGATGTTCTTCCCGAAGAGCTGCTAACTTTCTGGAAAGACTGTTACACAAAAGCCTTATTGGGCGAATCTTTTAAAAAAGAAATATACATACCGGCTTACAATAATTACAAAGAATCATGGACGGAAACAAATTTTAATCCTGTTTATAAAGCGGGTATTGTTGTTGGCATTGCCTGTTATTCCAGGAATATTACAGAAAAGAAATTAGCAGAAGAAAAACTGCGGCAGAGTGAAGCCCGGTTAATGCGGGCACAGGAAGTTGCAAAACTTGGCAGTTGGGAAACCGACCTCGCAACTTTAAAAGTTATATGGTCTGAGGAGACTTTCCGGATCTTCGATATTGAGCCCGCCAGTTTGGCAACTTCGCATCCTGACTTTTTAGAATTTGTTCATCCCGAAGACAGGGCAACTGTAGATGACGCATTTGTACATTCATTAAACGGGCATTCAGTTAATACGGTAACCCATCGTATTGTTACAAAAAGCGGGGTTACAAAAATTGTAGAAGAGCGCTGGCTGATATACCGTAACGCGGAGGAACGCCCAGTTCGTGCTGTAGGCACATGCCAGGATATAACAGAACAGAAAAAAGCTGAAGCCGCCATAAATAAAGCTCATGCAGAAAAAAATATAATATTGGAAAGTATTGATGATGGTTTTTTTGCCGTAGATAAAAAATCGCTGGTAACCTACTGGAATAAAAAGGCTGAAATGCTGCTCAATACAAAAAGAGAAAATATTATTGGTAAAAACTTACATGAAGTGTTTGCTACTCCCGATTCTATGGCATTTTACAATAATTACCAAAAAGCTATCCGGGAAAATGCAACCGTTCATTTTGAAGAATATTCAAAACGTACAAAAAAGTGGTTTGCAGTAAGTGCTTATGCCTCTTCTAAAGGTTTGTCCGTTTATTTTAAAGATGTTTCCGACCGCAAAAAAGCTGAACAATTACTTAGTGAAAGCGAAGCAAAATACCGTGCATTTTTTGAGAACAGTATGGATGGCATACTGCTTACAGTAACCGATGGAAAAATACTGGCAGCAAACCCTGCTGCCTGTGAAATTTTCAGGATGACTGAAGAAGATATCTGTAATGCCGGCAGATTTGGCCTGGTAGATATTTCTGATCCCAGGGTAACAGCGCTTATAAAGGAACGCCAGGTTACTGGCAAAGCAAAAGGTGAGCTAACTTTTCTTCGGAAAGACGGCAGCACTTTCCCCGGTGAAATTAATTCCGTACTATTTACAGATTCGTACGGGCAGGAAAGAACTTCTATGATCATTCGTGACATAACTGAAAGAAAGCAGGCCGAACGCCACTTAATAGAAAGTAATGAACGCTATAACCTGGTAAGCAAAGCCACCAATGATATGGTGTGGGACTGGAACCTGGTAACAGGAAAAGTTTATAGAAATAAAGAGGGCTGGAGAAAAATATTCCGAAACAGGGAACAGGATTCAGAAGTTGGCTCGCAGGAAGATTGGGACAGCCGTATACATCCTGAAGACATTAAAAAAGTAAAACTTGTTTATGCAAAAATACAAAGTTCAAAAAAAGATTTTTTTGAGGTTGAATGCCGCATGATGAGAGATGATGGTACGTATGCTTATATACTTGACAGGGCTAATATTATCCGTAATGAAATGGGAAAGCCTGTAAGACTTATAGGAGCCACGCAGGATATTACTGAAAGAAAAGAAGCAGAGCAGCAGGTTGTTAAAAGTGAATCATATTTCAGGTCGCTGGTACAAAACAGCTCGGATCTTATAGGCATAATAGATGAAAAAGGGTATTACTTATACAGCAGCCCCGGCGTTAAAAAAATACTGGGATATGACGCAACATTCATGATAGGTAAAAATGCTTTTTCATTTATACACCCCGATGATGCAGTGCACATAAAAACGCATTTGGCAAAAAAGAATACCAGAAATTACCAGGAGGTACTTGCCTTTCGTTTTAAAAATGCTAAAGGGGCATGGAGATGGCTGGAAAGTAAGGTTACCGATATGAGCAACAACCCCGATGTGCAGGGCTATATCTTTAACTCAAGAGATGTAACTGAAAGAAAAATTACAGAAGAAGAAATTAATAAGTTATCCATCATTGCAAGAGAAACGGTAAATGCCGTGATCATTACAGATGCGGAAGAAAAGATCATTTGGGTAAATGAAGCCTTTACCCGCATCACCGAATATGATCTGGAAGAAGTAGTTGGCAAAAAGCCCGGTGAGTTTTTACAGGGCGAAGAAACCAATCTTGCAGTAGTTCGTTTTATGCGGAATGAAATAAAAAATGTAAAGGCATTTGAGTGCGATATAATTAATTATTCCAAATCGGGCAGAAAATACTGGATGCGTATTCAAAGCCAGCCGCAATTTGATGAAACAGGCAAACTCAAATATTTTTTTGCTATTGAAACAGATATAACCAAAGAAAAAGAAGCAGAAGAAATTTTAAAGGCATCGGAAGAAAGATACCGTTACCTTTTCAACAATAACCCGGCAAGCATTTTTATCTGGGATATTGAGGATTTTAAAATACTTGAAGTAAATGAAACAGCCGTAGACCTGTATGGGTATTGCCGCGAAGAATTTCTTACCAAAACAGTATTTGACCTCAGCCTTTACGAAGACTATACTAACATAAAACAATTTGCTTCCAGGGCCCGGCAAAAAACTGATTTCAAATCGGATATTACCTGTAAGCACATCAACAAACCGGGTGAAGAAATGTATATGAATATCAGCTCTCACCGCATTCAGTTTAAAGGGCGCACCGTTATACTGGCCCTGGCCACTAATATTACAGATAAAGTATTCCTGGAAAAAGAATTGGAAAAAGAACGCTTTTTTAAGCAGCAGCAAATTACCCAGGCGGTCATCTCGGCACAGGAACAGGAGCGGCATGAACTGGGAGGAGAACTTCATGATAACATAAACCAAATACTGGCCGGCTCACTCTTGTACCTGGGCCTTGCAAAAAAAGAATTAAAGCATGAAAACGCTTATTTAGCTGAGACAGAAACGCTCATTACTTCCGCTATTAATGAAATAAGAAACCTGTCGCACACATTAATACCGCCTTCTTTAAATGAATCAGAACTGGTTGAGTCACTTAAAAATATTATAGCGGCAACTCAAAAAAGCAGTGGCATCATCATACATCTGCAGGCATCTGATGTTAACGAAAGCAGCATCCCCGATAAATTAAAACTAAGTATTTACAGGATTGTGCAGGAACAATTTAATAACATTCTGAAACACGCGGGTGCACAAAAAGTTATTGTGCAGTTGGTTCAGGATAACGAAAAAACAATGCTTAGTATTAAAGATGATGGCGTTGGTTTTGATACCACAAAAAAAGCCAATGGCGTAGGACTGATGAATATAAAAACAAGGGCATCGCTGTTTAATGGAGCCGTTACAATCCTTTCTTCTCCCGGAAAAGGATGCGAATTGAGGGTTGTGTTTAATTGATGCTTTTGATTTAAAATATCCGGTCACGATTTTTTTTAACCGGAAATTTTAATTTTATAAAACTTCTTTCTTACCAAAAACTTTTAATGAAAGCCAGGCCAGTGGCACCATTACAGCAGCCAGCACAAAGAAGGAAACATAACTGGTTTTGGTTAAAACAGGAACCATCCAGGTGGTAATTAAAACACCCATTACTGCTGCTGTACCGCCCATGCCGGCCACAACACCAACATTTTTTCCATTAAAATAATCTGAAGGAAGGGTTTGTATGTTGCCTATTAAAAACTGGAATCCAAAAAGCGTTACGCTGATCAATCCAATGGCCACAGCTGGCTGATCTTTCAATTGATCAAGCATAAATACAATGGCAACCAGCGATGCCAGCATGATTACACAGCCGATTGTTATTGCTTTTTTACGGGCAACAACAGCATCCACTCCCTTACGTATTTGCCGTGAAGAATAGTAACCGCCAATGATACTGCCAATGGCTGCCATTAAATAAGGAAACCAGGCAAAGGCGCCGATCTGTTTAATATCAAACTGAAACTGTTCTTTTAAAAATGTAGGCAGCCAGGTTACAAATAACCACCACACGGGATCAATAAAAAAACGCGATGAAATAATGCTCCAGGTTGCTTTAAACTTCAGCAATTGTTTCCAGTTATACACTTTTGTTTCAACAGGCAGGTTTGGTTTACCGGTTTCCTTATCCAGGATATAATCCTGTTCTTTTTTTGTTATCCAGGGATGTTTGTCCGGTGTTGATTTGTTGATGATGAGCCAGGGAATTATCCAAATAAAACCCAGAACAGCAATACCGGCAAATGTTCCCTGCCAGCCTATGGATAAATATAAGATGGCAATAACCGGCGCACTTACTACCGAACCCAGCGATGCACCTGCACCAAATATGCCCTGTGCAATGGCTCTTTCTTTTGCAGGAAACCATTCGGCATTACTCTTGGTAGCACCGGGCCAGTTACCTGCTTCACTCATACCCAGAAAAAAACGAAAAATACTGAAGGAAGAAATTGTACGGGCAATGGCATGCAGGGCAATGGACACACTCCATGCAGCAATGGAAACCGCCATGCCCAGCCTGGTGCCAATGGCATCCATCATTTTACCGGTAACAGTTTGGCCAATGGCATAAGCCACCATAAAAAAAGTAGTGAGCAATGCCAGCGCATTTTTATTATCCGCATCGGCAATACCAAAATCTTTATAAATGTAAGGCCACATTATATTGATGGCACTGCGGTCAATATAATTGATCACTGTTGCAAGGCCTATCAATGTTATGATCCACCAGCGAAGTCCTTTTATTTTCATAATACTGACCGTTAAAATTAATTCAGGCATGTTGATGCACTGCTAATATTTTTTTTATCTGCTCAACATTATTTTTTGTAGCATCTCCTAACTCCTGCAGTTTTCCAAATGCTGCCGCTGCTGCAAAACTGATTATGTCTTGAGGTTGATGCTTTGATAAAATACCGTAAATTAAGCCGGCCATAAAACAATCGCCGCTGCCTACTTTTTCAACTACGCTGTTTGTTTTAAAAACGGGAGATACGGATTGCTGATCCAAAGTATCCAAGGCTGCATAATACTCAATATGGTTTTCAATGCCATCAAAACGGAATGTATTGGCCACCCATGTACACTGGGGAAATATTCTGAAAATATTTTTAGCAGTTTCTGAAGCATGCGCCAGGTAGGTGTTTTGTGTACTGCCGGTATGCACCGTTTCATCAACAGGAATACCCAGCAGGGAATTTGCAGCCCAGATATTTCCCATTACCACATCGCAATATGTAACAAGGTCCGGCATAATTTCTACCGGTTGTTTTCCATATTTCCATAAGAGTGCCCTGTTATTCAGGTCAACCGAAATGGTAATATTTTTTTTATGTGCTGCCGCCAGCGCCTCTGCACATAAAGCAGCGGCCGATTCACTTACCGCCGGGGCAATGGCACTAAAATGAAACCAGGAAACATCTTCCAGTATCTTGTCCCAGTCAACAATGCCGGTACCTAAAGTTGAAAAGGAAGAATACTTTCTGTCAAATACATTTTCGGTACTTTTCATATCTGCACCCTGTTTCAAATAATACAGTCCAATTCTTTCGCCGCAATAAATAACGGGCGAAGTATCAATATGCTTTTGTTCAAGATACTCCCTGATGTCTTTTGAAATAATATTATCGGGTAAGGCTGTGCAATACTTTACAGGTACATTCCAGGTTGCCAGTGCGGTTGCTACATTCAGTTCGGCGCCTCCAACAAAAACGGGCATTTGATTTACACGCAGCCACTCGCCCCCATTTGCAGGCGGCATCCTTAACAGTAATTCCCCAAAACATAAAACTTTTTTCATGTGCTGTCCATCATTATTTAATTGCTGCAACCGGCACCTGGTCCATATCAGTAAATTCTTTATTCTCACCAGCCATGCCCCAGATGAATCCATAATTGGCTGTGCCTACACCAAAATGCATGCTCCAGGGTGCAGAAATAGCCGCTTCATGATTGGCAACCACCAGGTGCCGGGTCTCCTGCGGCTCACCCATAAAGTGCATTACCCGTTGTGCAGCATCCACATCAAAATAAAAATAAGCTTCCATACGGCGGGTATGTGTATGTGGCGGAACAGAATTCCAAACACTTCCGGCATCCAGCGTGGTTAATCCCATTACCAGTTGGCAACTTTGAATCCCATCGTTGTGAATGTATTTGTAAATAGTTCTTTTGTTTGAAGTGGAAATGTCGCCCATGTTAACAGGTGCGGCTTCATCCTTTGTCATTTTTCTATTTAGATAGGTTTGATGTGCCGGTACGGATAAAAGATAAAACATGGCAGGCGCATCTGCAGCAGTACTGCTGAAACTTACTTGCTGTGTGCCTTTACCAAGATAGACCGCTTCTAATTTTTCAATTTCGTAAGCAATACCATCTGCAGTTACAGTTCCTTTACCACCTACATTTATGATGCCCATTTCTCTTCTTTCTAAAAAGAAATTTGCTTTTAGTTCATCTTCATTTGGCAGGCTGATAGCTGCTGAAGTTGGCACTGCCCCGCCAATAATTAACCGGTCGAAATGAGAATATACCAATTCAATTTTACCGGCCTGCATTAAATTTTGTACCAGGAAATTTTCACGTAGTTGCTGCGTATTCATCTGGCTTGTTTCTTTGGGACTGTTTTGAAATCTGATTTGCATATTTTTCTTTTTTACTTTTTTTTTTATGTTTCTCTTTTATAACGCTATTTGCCTTTTACTCACGACTACCTCCCCATCCATCCACCATCAACAGTGATGATTGTACCATTGATATAATCTGAAGCGGGTGAAGAAAGGAATACATAAGCTCCGGTTAAGTCAGATGTTTCGCCCCAGCGTGCAGCTGGAATTCTTGAGAGGATAGCAGCGCTTCTATCAGCATCAGCACGTAAAGCAGTTGTGTTGTTTGTTGCTATATAACCAGGTGCAACACCATTTACGGTAATGCCATGTGGTGCCCATTCATTGGCAAATGCTTTTAATAATGATGCCACTGCGCCCTTGCTGGCAGCATAACCCGGCACGTTGATACCGCCCTGGAAACTTAATAAAGAACAGGTAAAAACAATCTTACCATATTTCTGCTCCAACATTCTTTTGCCCAGTTCTCTTGTAATGATGAATTGAGCATCCAGGTTGATGTTAATGATCAAATCCCAGTACTCATCGGAATGGGTTGCGGCGGGTTCACGCATGATGTGACCTGCATTATTGATGATGATATCAATACGCGGATGCTCAGCTTTTACTTTATTTAAGAATGCATACAAAGAATCCCTGTTGGAAAAATCTGCAACATAAGGATAGAATTTTTTCCCTGCGGCTTCTACGGCTTTTGAAACTTCTGATCCTGTTTCAGGCATATCATTAGAAACTCCAATGATGTCGGCACCGGACTGAGCCAGCTCAATGGCAATGGCCATACCTATGCCACTGCTGCATCCTGTTACCAATGCAATTTTGTTGTCGGTCCTAAAATTTAACATGTAAGTTGTTTTGGGTTGTATTAATAGTTTATAATAAGTTTATCAGGAGTTTATCAGAGCTTGCGTTGTTTTTCTTTATAAGATCTTCACAGGTGGTACAATTGTATTTTGCAGCAGCCCTCCATATACACTGATAGGCGTTGTTAAGGGGAAATGGTTTTATTTCTTTGTAAGTCCATTTTGTATTATCTGCCCAAAATGGCAAAATAGCTGCATATCCTTTTTCCAATGATTTTTTTGATTTGGTTTGCAGGGTCCAGAAATTGGT
>JANNYY010000423.1:0-3324 GCA_031410355.1 Chitinophagaceae bacterium
TCTTTCGATAGAAACAACTTCACCGGTATCTTCATCCACAAAATCTTCAACCCAGGTACGCAAAACACGGGCAGCAAGGCGCTTGCCGATGTATTTTTCCAGGTTTTTCTTATCCGCTTTTACTTCATCAGCCATACCAAATAATTCAAGTATGTCTTTATCCGTTTCAAAACCTATAGAACGTAATAATGTTGTAACAGGGAATTTTTTCTTACGGTCAATGTAAGCAAACATCACATTGTTGATATCTGTTGCAAACTCCATCCAGGCACCTTTAAAAGGAATTACCCTTGCAGAGTAGATCTTGGTACCATTCGGGTGAACCGATTGGCCAAAGAATACACCAGGTGAACGGTGCAACTGGCTAACTACTACCCTCTCTGCACCATTGATAACGAATGTACCACGTGGCGTCATGTAAGGGATGTTACCTAAAAACACATCCTGAACGATTGTCTGGAAGTCAACGTGCTCTTCGTCGTTACAACTCAGGCGCAGCTTTGCTTTTAGGGGAACAGCGTAGGTTAAACCTCTTTCAATACACTCTTCAATAGTGTAACGTGGAGGATCTACAAAATAATCAAGAAATTCCAGTACAAAAATGTTACGGGTATCTGTAATAGGAAAATTTTCCTTAAATACACGGAACAGGCCCTCCACGTTACGTTTGTCGGGAGTGGTTTGTAACTGAAAAAAATCTTTGAACGACTGGATCTGGATTCCCAGCAAATCGGGTGTTTCTGCTAAAAATTCAACTTTACCGAAATTGAAACGTTTAGCAGCGGGTGTTTTTGTTGCAGACATATTGTAATTAAGACGTTTAAGTGTGCAGAAGATCCTTCATTTCAGGGCTTTGGAACAACTTGCGCCACTGCCCCTAAATTAAAGGAGGGCAAAGGTAGGGATTATTTTTCTATTTGGAGATTACGATATACGATTTTTTGAGTAATTGGAAAGGTTTTTGTGGATAAGAGCTGTTTTTAATGTTAAATGTGACTTGTTTGTTGAGAATGAATCAATTTATTATATGGTATCAGCCCCTTCTACTTTCAGATATATTGAACTCATCAGCGTGCATTAATTTAATTAACTGCCCAATTTATAGAAAGCAGTAAATCCTGTACCTCCACCCAGTTGAAAATTTGGCAGTAAAGTAAGCTTACGATTATCTGCATTTTTATTTTTGTGGAGATGCGGTACTAAAACGCCGACAGCCGATCCTATTAGAACCCCTGTAATTACATCAGTTTTAAAATGCTGGCCGGCCTTTACCCTGAGGTAGGCTGTAGTGGCCGCTGCAGTACCTGCCACGGCAAAAAGTATCCATTTGTGTTTCATATTGGGATGGTAATCGGAATAAATTTTTGCCATAAAAAAGGTGGATGTTGCCACCACAGCAGGGTGCCCTGCATAAAATGAATTTCTTGCCCCACCTCTTCGCCTGGTATCTAAATCTACATTTGAATTGTATGTATAAGGCCGGTAGCGGTTTGCGATCATTGCCGAAGTTGTGTAAAGCGTACCGGTGGCTCCCATCGTTTCTAAGAAGAGCAAACCTACTTTCAATCCATCTTTACGGATGGCAGGATCTAACATTAAAAATAAGGGCAAAGGCATACTGCCGTAAAAAAACAAGTCGCTGGTTGATTTGGCATTTTCAGAATAATTATTGGCTACTGGCCTGTCGAAGCGGTTTATATTATTTTTATTAAGCGCAAGCACTTCGGCTTCTGTTAAAGGCTCCCGGCCATAAATTACACGCATACCATTCAGTGATAAACCATCCAGCACCAGGGTTGCAGGAATATCGAGCCAGGGTTTTATTTTATAAACAGAATTTGCTTTTTTAACCGGGGTATTGTTACTGGCACTGTCTGTTAATTGTGAGAATGAATTAAAGGAAAAGCCTAAAAAAAGCAAAAAGGGTGGAAAAAATTTCATCATACCCCGTTAAGGCAAAAGGCATACCAGTAATAATTATGCTGTAAATGTGTTTGATTATTTTATAAGATGTAGAAATGTTTGCACAGCATAATTAATTTATAAAAAAAATAAAAAGCCGGAGAAAATACTCCGGCCTTTAAAATTATTATTGATTGAAATTAAGCAACCTCAACATCAGCACCTGCATCAGCTAATTTGGTTTTAATTTCTTCGGCAGTTGCTTTGTCAACACCTTCTTTAACTGGTTTTGGTGCACCGTCAACTAAATCTTTAGCTTCTTTAAGCCCTAATCCTGTTAATTCCTTTACGATCTTAACGATCGCTAGTTTGTTGGCACCTGCAGCTTTTAAGATAACATCAAAAGATGTTTTCTCTTCAACAGCAGCAGCACCTTCGCCACCACCGGTACTCATAACAACTGCAGCAGCAGCCGGTTCAATACCATACTCTGATTTTAAGAATTCTGCTAATTCCTGTACTTCTTTTACTGTTAAGCCTACTAAATTTTCAGCCAATGTTTTTACGTCTGCCATAATGTTTGTTTTTTTTCCGGCTTCACACCCTTGTACCGGGTCCGTCGGAGTGTTTTTAAAAAATTGTTACTTTATTATAATGAGCTAATTAGCCAATATGCTAATGTGCTAATTTAAAATTGTTACAGTTTTAGTTTTGCAACTAAGCCTGTGGTTTTTCATCATCAGCTTTTGTTTCCTCCGCAGCTGGAGTTTCCGTTGTTGCATCTGCTGCTGGTGTTTCTGCTTTAGGAGTTTCTTCAACGGGGGCTTCTGCAACCGGTGTTTCCGCTACCGGCGCTTCTGCTTTTGGTTCTTCAGCAACAGGCGCTTCTGCCTTTGGAGCTTCTGCTACAAGTGCTTCCGCTTTTGGAGCTTCTGCAGCAACTTCTGCAACTGGTGCTTGTGCTGCAACGGGGGCTGTTTCTTCAACTACTGCTTTTGCCGCATCTTTGTTTTGTAAGGCACCCAATACACGTTGGATAGGCGATTGTAACAATCCAATCACTTCGCCAATCAGTTCATTCTTGGTTTTGATCTGGGTTAATGCTTTCAGCTGATCGTTACCAACAAATACATCACCATTAATAAAAGCAGCTTTCAGCAAAGGCTTTTCGTTATTGTTCTCTTTACGAAAAGTGCTGATGATCATTGCAGGCTCTTTAGGATTCTCGCTGAACATTAAGGCTGTTACCTTATGCAGTGAATCAAAAACGCCGCTGTATTTTTCAGCATCCAGGCTTTCTAAAGCTTTTTTAATAAGTGTATTCTTGGCCACTTTCATTTCTACCTGCTTATTAAAGCAATGGTTGCGTAATTTACCAACCTGTGCTACTGTTAAGCTTTCTGTATCGGTTATGTAGAAGTT
>JANNYY010000424.1:0-3004 GCA_031410355.1 Chitinophagaceae bacterium
TAACTGGTTATCAAATTTTACAACCGTATTTGGTACCGGTTTAATAAGTGATGTAAGTTCTGCCGGTGGATGGACAGATAAACTTTCTCTTAATTATGGTACCCGTTCAACTTTTCAAACAAAATTCAATGTAGCAAACAACATTAAGCTAACCGGTTTAACTGGTTTTGAATTGCAACGTCAAAATGCATCTACTATTGGGTACAATATGAAGGCAAGTCCGTTTGATGCCACACCCGCCAGCTGGACACTTGGAGAACCTTATTGGGTAATTAATGCTAACACTTCAAACGTAGCAACCGTAAACAGCACCAGTTCTTTTTTTACGGAGTGGACACTTGCTTTGCCTGCTGATTTGTCAATTACCGCAGGTGTGGGAATGAGCAGAATGAAAATTCACCTGGATGACAGGTTTAACGCTGCAACGGTAACCAAGCCAGCAACATTTGATACGGCCTATAAAAAAATGTATTCACCCCATTTTGCCATAAATAAAGTGTTCAATAAAAAAATATCAGTATATGCATCTTACAGTACAGGATTTAAAGCACCCGTAAGTGCCAATTTCTTTGTACCCATCGCAGCAGTTGGTGCTAATCCTGCAAGGGCACAGGTAGATTCTGCTTTAAAACCAGAAAAAGGCGTTCAATACGAATTAGGTACCAAAGGTTCTTTATTGGCAGATAAGTTGTTTTATGAACTTACTTTTTTTAATGCCATTTATACAGATAAGATGACAGCCATTGCTGTTAAAAATCCCAACGATGCGGCTGGAACAACTTTATATGCCATAACAGCAAATGGTGGAAAGCAGGACCACAAAGGGATTGAAGTTTTAATAAAATATACCGCATATCAATCTGAAAAAGGGTTTTTAGCTTTAATCAGGCCATTTGCAAATTTTACTTATTCCGATTTTAAATATAAAAATTTCGTATTTCACCAATTGGTAGGCAGTAGTAAAGATTCGGCAATTAATTATACAGGGCATCCTGTTGCAGGCGTTCCAAAACTCACCTACAATCTGGGACTTGACTTTGGCTTTAAGTATGGTATTTATGGCAATGTTACTTATGCCTTCCGCGATAAAATGTCAATTGTTTCTACTGAAGAGTTTTATACAAAAAAATATTCACTTTTAAATGCCAAGATCGGATTTAAGCAAACCCTTGCAAAAAAACTTGACCTGGATTTCTTTGTGGGTGTAAATAATATTACCAGCACGCAGTATGCTATTAAAGTGTTTGTTAATCAGTTAACCACACCGTTTAGCACTACATCTGGCGATGCCTATATCCCTGGCCCAAGAAAAGCCAATGCGTATGTGGGCTTAAATTTGAAATTTAATTTCTAAATTACTCAAAGAGGCAGTTTTAAAAAACTGCCTCTTTGCTTTTAAAGATAACTGAAATGAAAAAATATTTAATTACAGCTTTAGCATTGTCTTTGCTTATTATTTCCTGCGGCAGGTTTGGCAACAGGGAAATTGATGGTACAAAAGACATGCGTATCGTTTGTTTATCAAAGCAACTAACAGAATATGTTTTTGCGCTGGGCAAAGGCCATAATATTGTGGCAGTAGATCTTAGCAGCACCTATCCCGATAGTGCAAAGCTTTTAAAAACCGTTGGTTATCACCGTGCATTAAGCCCCGAAAGTATTATCTCAATGAACCCCGACCTGGTGATTCACAGCAACGATATAGGCCCGGAAAATGTGTTACCGCAAATAACCAAAGCAGGCTTAAACATAAAAGCCTTTGGCGGAGCCAATACCATTGACAGTGCTAAATTGTTATTGAAAGAACTGGGGAAATTTTTTGGTGTAGAAAAAAGCGCAGATTCACTGGTTACTAAAATGGAAGCCGGCATTACCAAAGCTGCCGACAGCTTAAAAGCGCTGAACATAAAAGATTCGCTGCGGATCATGATTATTCATTTTGGGTTGCGCAATAATAATTATTTTGTAATGAGCGGCAGAAACGGCGTTGGCGATAAAATGATCCGCCTTGCCGGTTGCTCACCTGTAACCTACAACGGCAAGGGTGCCAGGGAAATGAGTGCCGAGGCGGTTGCATTAGCAAATCCCGATATTATTATTGCTACCGATTTTGGATATGACCGTATGGGCAGCATGGATAAATTCATCAGCAGCGTACCCGGAGTTTCCTTAACCAATGCCGGCAAAAATAAACGCATTGTTCGTTTTGAAGAACACGACCTGATCTATTTTGGCCCACGTACCGGAGATAATATCATCAAATTAATTAACCTGCTTCATCCAACTGCAAGTGCTGAGAAAAAATAAATTCTTCTTTCCTGTCTTAATTATTTTACTGATAACAGTTTTGATTTTTGCCATTGCATTCGGCGCTGTATCAATATTACCCGCCGAAATGTTTTCTTCGTTAAAACATTTTTTTGAAGGAAAGGATCCTGCAAATATTTACGAAGGCGTTTTTATACAATTAAGATTGCCGAGGGTTTTATTATGCGCTATTACCGGTGCAATACTGGCTGTAAGCGGTGTATTAATGCAGGGCCTATTCCGCAATCCTATTGTAGAGCCGGGATTGGTAGGCACCAGTGCCGGCGCGGCGCTGGGGGCATCCATCGTTTTTGTAATGGCACCAAACTTCAGCCCGGCATTTAAAAGTTTTACAGGCCCGCTGCTTTTACCGCTTGCTGCTTTTACCGGAGCTTTATTGGCAACTTATGTTGTTTATTCGCTGGCAAAAAATGCAAAGCGGGTTTCTATTATGTCGCTTTTATTAATTGGTATTGCCGTAAATGCAGTGTGTTTAAGCGGTACCGGTTTTATGAGTTATATAGCCCGTGATCCGCAGGCAAGAAGTATTACCTTTTGGAACCTGGGAACTTTTTCCGGCGCTTCCTGGCAACAGGTTTTTATTGTTGGCACTGTTGCAACAATCATTTTTATTTTTTCTCTCCGCTATTCCAAACAATTAAACACTTTATTGTTAGGCGAAGAAGAAGCAGGTTAC
>JANNYY010000425.1:0-2396 GCA_031410355.1 Chitinophagaceae bacterium
GGAAGTTTCCAAAGAGCAGCAGCAAGGGGCAAATTTTTTGCCAGCATAATTAAGTTATTTCTAAAATTAAGAAAGGCTTTACGGCTGCTTCCTTTAGCCAATGTACCACCGCCAACATGATATACAACCGATGCAGGCTGAACAAATATTTTATACCCTGCTAACTGTGCCCGCCAGCAAAGATCAATTTCTTCCTGGTGAGCAAAAAAGAACTCATCAAGCCCGCCTAACTTATGATAAACAGCAGAGCGTACAAAAAAAGCAGCGCCACTGGCCCAAAAACATGGCTGCACATCTTCATACTGCCCGGTATCCGTTTCACAATCATCAAACACCCGTCCTCTTAAAAACGGGTAGCCAAATTTATCTAACCAGCCGCCGCTTGATCCTGCATATTCAAACTGGCCTTTGTTATCGAAAGCCAGTATTTTTGGCTGACAGGCAGCAATGCCGGCATCCGATTCCATTAATTCAATTACCGGTTCAATCCAGCCTGGTGTAACTTCTACATCGCTGTTTAATAGAACATAATAATCAGCCGTTACCTGCTTCAGCGCTGTATTGTAACCTTTGGCAAAACCTTCGTTGCTGCTGTTTTGTATTATGGTTACCTGCGGATAATTTTGTTGTAAAAAAAGAATAGAATCATCTGTTGAAGCATTATCTGCAACTATAATTTTTTTTGAGGCATATACCGAAGCCGTTACCGAAGGC
Organism: Chitinophagaceae bacterium; assembly: GCA_031410355.1. Lineage (GTDB taxonomy): Bacteria > Bacteroidota > Bacteroidia > Chitinophagales > Chitinophagaceae > Ferruginibacter. The sequence goes on from JANNYY010000425.1 coordinate 715, forward strand.
AGGAATTTTTCTAAAAACTTCCTGCCGTTCCAGTTTAAAATAACAATGGCTACTGATGGCGTTTGCATTTTTAATACCAGCCGCATATTTTCATAGCATCATCGTTGCGAACTTGTTTTGTTCTTCTTTCTTTTTAGTAAAAAGAAAGAAGAATCAATCCTTTCATCGTCAGTACTACTATTTAGCTGTAATTGTGTTTGCACAAACATACTATATTTCTTATTGTACTATGGCACTGCCTATCAGTTATTCCTTATTTTTACCGCATGTTTAATTACCTGTTTAACTGGCGAAGTGTTTTAGCGGTCATTGCCATTGCTATTGCAACAGGCACTGTTTTTTATTCAAATTACCTGGCAAAAAAAATTGCTGCCGAAGAAAAAATAAAAATTGAGCAGTGGGTTGAAGCTACCAGGGATATTGCCAATTCCAATATCACCAGTGAAATTAATTTGGCAAGCCGGATTTTAATAGAAAACAGCAAGGATATTCCGATGATACAGGTTAATGAAAAAGACAGTATTATGGATCAGCGCAATCTTGATTCTGCAAAAATAACTGAAGATAAATTTTACCTTCCGGATAAACTCAATGAATTTAAAAAATTAAATCAACCGATTACCTGGAAAAATCCTTATGATTCATTACAAACTATCCGGGTTTTTTATGGCGAATCTGATCTGTTAAAACAGGTAAGGTACTACCCCATTATCCAGTTATTTATTGTAGCGCTTTTTATCATCGTTACTTTAATTGCCATTACAACCAGTAATAAATCTACCCAAAACCAGGTATGGGCGGGTATGGCAAAGGAAACAGCCCATCAATTAGGAACGCCGCTAACTTCGTTACAGGGCTGGGTAGAGATGTTGAAAGAAACACCAGGTATGGAAAAAATAGTGCCTGAAATGAGTAAGGATGTGGAACGGCTGATATTAGTAAGCGACCGTTTTGGAAAAATAGGCAGCACCCCGCAACTTGAATTAATGGATATTGTTATACAGGTACAAAACATGGTAAATTATATTAAAAGAAGATCGCCTGGAAGTGTGGGCTTTAGCATTAATACTTATGGTGAAAATGAAATAAAAGCCATGATTAACGGGCCCCTGTTTGACTGGGTGATAGAAAATTTATTAAAGAACGGTTTGGATGCCATGGAGGGAAAAGGCAATTTAAACATCAATATAAAAAATGAAACTGCCCAGGTAATTGTAGATGTTACCGACTCTGGTAAAGGCATTGCCAAACAAAATATAAATAAGGTTTTTAAACCTGGTTTTACAACTAAAAAGCGTGGCTGGGGGCTGGGCTTAACTTTATGCAAACGAATAATTGAACAATATCATAAAGGCGAGTTGTTTGTTAAACAATCTGAACCGGGGAAGGGAACTACGTTTAGGATTGTGTTAAGAAAATAGCTGTGAGCCTTTAGCATTGAGCTTTGAGCCGGAGATTTTAAGCTCATTCAGCTTTTGTTTTTTTGTGCAGCGTTTAAATTTTATATTTGCAAAACCTCATTTGCTTATTTGCACATTTTTCTGCGGCGATGGCGAAATTGGTAGACGCACTACTTTGAGGTGGTAGCGCCCGAAAGGGTGTGGGAGTTCGAATCTCCTTTGCCGCACAAAAGCTTCTCAGTTATGGGAAGCTTTTTAATTTTAATTATCTTGTAAAAAAAT
>JANNYY010000426.1:0-2371 GCA_031410355.1 Chitinophagaceae bacterium
CTAATACCCAAAAAACTGCTCCGGGTATGAATCCTCCACACGGAGAACCTAACCACCGTTGCGACATAGCTGTGGGAGCACCATTAAACAGTAAGCCTCAGCCGGCAAATGTTACTGCTGCTGCGCCTGTAGTAACTACCACACAACCGGCTGCACAAAAAACGGCTCCCGGCATGAACCCTCCGCACGGAGAACCTAACCACCGGTGCGATATAGCAGTTGGCGCACCGCTAAACAGCAAACCAGCTCCACCTCCAGCCCAAACAACAATACAACCGGCATTGGTTACACCGGCAAAATCGGATAGTACAAAAAATTAAACCAGGTAAGTTGCTAATTTAAAATTTGTAAAAAATATTGCATATCGCAAAAGCCCCCCGATCTTCTCGGGGGGCTTTGCTCAAAATATCAAACACAAACATCCTTCGGCTCCGCTCAGGATTATCCTAAGCGGCATAATTATTTTTAATCAGGTTTTTTTCCATCTAAAAAGCTATTGATGGTACTTATTTCTGCCTGGTTTTTATCGTCCGACTTTACGGTATAATTGCTGTAAAAACTTTCTACATCGGCAATGGAATTGTGTAATTCCATATTGCGGCGAAGGTAAGCAGGCACCGTTTCAAACTCATTATTAGGATCAGCCGCGTTAATGTTGAACGACAAGTTACGCAGTTTTGCAATCCGATCTATAGCCCTGCGCCGTAGATCCTCTGTTTCGTCCTGCATGGCAGGTTCCTCAACATTGGAAATCATGATGGGCTGAGTTGGTTTTACATGTTGCTGTTCCTCCGCCACTGGATGGGATTTAACTACCAGTTGCATTTCAATCACAGGTTCGTCTTCCTGTTCTCTTATCTGCGATGGTAGTAGCTCATCAGTCGAATTGGATTCTGGTTTTGGCTTCTCCTCCACATAGATCTGCGAAGGTTTAGCCAGGTACCCTCCAGACGAAGGAGGTGTGCTAGCATTTTTATTAACTACTATATTTTCGTTTTGAATTTTTGGTTCAGCTGCCGGTTTTTCAGCGGGTGGTGGATTTTGCGGAATATCAAATGCCACTACAGGTATCTGATCCGAGGCCGAAGATATTTCAAAAAACACAGGTGCTTCATCCAACTTATCCCCAGTATTATTACGTGGTAATTCCACCATTGTAAATTCTTCAGTTGCTTCCTGTAAAACCGGCATAAGTTCATCTTCCACCGCCTCAAATGCAGGCTGCTCGGTTATTTCAGCAATTGCTTTATCTTCATCAACAAACAGCGAAGCAGGTTCCTGTACTGGAACAGTTGCTTTAGCACCAATACTTTTGTTTTCTTTTACCGGCATCTCCAGGGTCATCACTATTTTTTCATCTTTCGGTTCATTTTTTATTTCGGGTTTTTTCACAAAAGGGTCTTTGTGATCAAAACCCGTTGCAATTAAAGTGATACCGATCTTTCCACCCAGGCTGTTATCGTATCCCAAACCCAATATCACATCCGTGCCATCACCGGCCTGGCTCAATAAATAATTTTGAATAATTTCAACTTCATCCATGGTAAACTCATGTTCTCCTTCTGATGAATTGATATTGATCAGTATCCATTTGGCTCCACGAATATCATTATCATTAAGCAACGGCGAATTGATAGCATTTTCAATGGCCATTTGTGCCCTGTCTTCTCCTTCTTCTGCAGCGCTTCCCAAAATGGCCACACCTCCATTTATCATTACCGTACATACATCAGCAAAATCCACGTTTATCTGGCCGGTGCTGTTTATTACATCGGTGATACATTTTGCAGCCGTTGCCAAAACATTATCAGCTTTTGCAAAAGCTTCTTTCATTTTTAAATTCCCAAACTGGTGGCGCAGTTTATCATTGCTGATCACCAGTAAAGTGTCCACATGATTTTTCAACAACATCACTCCTTCTTCTGCCTGTGCAATTCTTTTCTTGCCTTCGTAAGCAAATGGCGTGGTAACAATGCCTACGGTAAGTATACCCAGGTCCTTACATATTTTTGCAAGAATTGGTGCGCCGCCGGTGCCGGTTCCGCCACCCATGCCCGCAGTAATGAATGCCATCTTGGTATTCACTTCCAGTATGCGTTTAATTTCTTCCAGGCTTTCTTCTGTTGCCTGGCGGCCAATTGCAGGATTAGCCCCGGCACCCAGGCCCTGTGTTAAATGTGGCCCGAGCTGAATTTTATTGGGCACGTTGCTTAGGGCAAGCGCCTGCGAATCTGTGTTACAGATAATAAAATTTACTCCTTCAATATCTTGCGAAAACATGTGGTTTACCGCATTGCTTCCGCCGCCGCCCACACCAATTACCTTGATGATGGAGGATTGATCTTTAGGCAAATCAAAATGTATCATAGTT
>JANNYY010000427.1:0-1599 GCA_031410355.1 Chitinophagaceae bacterium
CTAAAGTTAAGTAAATTACAGGCAGATAAAAAAACTTTTTTTGGGCTAAAAAAATGACTTTGGCATCATCAGTGTCCTTTGCCAAAATTCATTTCGCCGGCTTTTATGGCAACAGGCAACCTGTTCTCTTTTGGCGGTATGGGGCATTTAAAATTGGGAGAATAAGCACAGTAGGGGTTATAAGCTTTATTGAAATCTAACTGCAATTCATTGTTTTGTATATCCTGTTTATAAAATTCAAGGTAGCGGCCGCTGCCGTAACTTTCATCGCCGGTTGTAAGGTCAGTAAAAGGAACAAATAAATAGTCTTTATATTTTTCATCCTGCATTAGTTCTTTGCCCTGGTAAACAAACAAAAGATATTCTTTCCCGTCAATTAAAAAATCTAACCGGCCATATTTAAAATAATGCTTTAAGGTATTGGCCGATGTTGTCATGGTAAAACCAATGGTATCGGCAATTTTTTCAAAACTACCCGTAACATTATATTCCTGGCTGATGGGGAAAAAATGAAAATACTTATGATCTTTTTTTGGTACTACCTCATGGGTGGTTATATAATTTTTCTGGTAAGCTTTTATCTGCTCAACATACAAATCTTTTTTTTGCGCAAAAACAATGTTGCCCAAAAAAATACCAAAAGCTAATAATAAAAATTTTTGCATAACATAAAATTTAAAAAAATCAAATAACATTACATACTGCCATTAGTTCATCATCAGTACATTCACACTTCGCTGTAAAATATTAAAAGCAATCTCGGCCATCAGGTTTTCTTTATCAAGTGTAGGGTTTACTTCAGTAATTTCAAAGCAACATATTTTGCGGTTCTGCATAAATTTACTGATCAGGTCTTCAACTTCCCTTTCTCTTAAACCATTACTTACAGGTGTTCCTGTGCCTTTTGAGATACTTGAATCCAGGCTGTCTACATCAAAACTTATATAAATATCGGTACAATCGCTTAAATACCGCAATACTTTGCGGCAAACATTTTCAGCGCCGTTACGCCTCACTTCAGCAGTGGTAATTACCTTCATGCCATGTTTATCAATCAGGTGCTTTTCTTCTTTTTCAAAATCACGCAGCGAAATAAAAACCACATCTTCCGGTAAAACTTTTGGATTGATCTTTCCCATGCTTTTTAACTGCTCCCATTGTTTGGCGGTTTTTTCATCCAGCTCATGCACTTTCATTTCCACATTGTCTTCTCCAATTGAGGCCGACATAGGCATGCCATGTATATTGCCCGATGGTGTTGTATAAGGCGTATGCAGATCTGCATGGGCATCAATCCATATTACACCCAGTTTGCTTTTTGGCTTAGCCATTTTAATACCGGCAATGGTACCGGCGGCATTGCTGTGATCGCCGCTGAGCACAACCGGAAAAAAATGCGCCTTAATAGAATCAGCTACCGCTTTGCTGATTTTTTCGCTCATGTTTAACACACCATGCATGCGCTTGGCATAAGGCGACTGAATGGGCTCGTACAATAATTTGTTTTCTTCTTCCAGCTTTTCAGAAGGAAAGTGAACAAAGAAATTACTCATAAAATCAAGTGCGGCAATTTTTATAGCTTCAATACCTAAACTGGCG
>JANNYY010000428.1:0-4091 GCA_031410355.1 Chitinophagaceae bacterium
AAATAGTCTTTGCACAAACTATAAGATGATTCTTATAAGTAGTAAATATAACCTGTCGGCTGAAATTCACTTTGGAAAAGGGTTTTAACGAAAAAGTCTCCCGAAATTCGGGAGACTTTAATGATATTCTGCTTTGTTAAAAGCGAAGAATTACTTCTTCTTAGCAGCTTTCTTTGCAGCTTTTTTAGGAGCAGCTTTCTTTGCAGCTTTTTTAGGAGCAGCTTTCTTAGCAGCGGCCTTTTTTGGAGCAGCTTTCTTAGCAGCGGCTTTTTTTGGAGCAGCTTTTTTTGCAGCTTTTTTCTTTGTTGCCATTTTTTTAAAATTTAATTGGTTAGTAAATAATACTTAAAAATAAATACATTTTTTAAACTACCAAAAAAAATATTAAAAAAATTACGCACTTGCTTCTACAGCAGCAACTGAAACAACTGTCTTATCTCCCTTGGTTTTTTTAAATTCAACCAGTCCATCTGTTAATGCAAAGATGGTAAAGTCTCTTCCCACTCCAACATTTTTACCAGGATGATAAGTTGTTCCGCGTTGACGGATAATTATATTTCCGGAAAGTGCAGGTTGACCTCCGTAGATTTTTACACCTAATCTTTTGCTGTGTGAATCACGACCGTTTTTTACCGAGCCTTCACCTTTTTTGTGTGCCATGTTTTATACGTTTTGTGTTTTGTGTTTCTAGTTTTGTGTTATGCGCTTTTTAAAAGTGCAGCAACTTTTAACTATTAACCTTTAACTTTTTAATTAAGCAATTGCAGTTACTTTAATGTGCGTGTACTGCGTGCGGTGTCCGTGCTTTTTACGGAAGCCTTTTCTTCTTTTCATTTTAAAAGCGATCACTTTGTCGCCTTTAACCAGGTCGCTGATTATTTCAGCAGTTACAACCGCTTTTACATCCGATCCTAAAACAACGTTTCCGTCGCTGTCGGTCATCAATACTTCGGCAAACTCTACTGAATCACCGGTCTTTCCCTCTATATGAGGTACGTATAAGCTATCGCCAGCTTTAACTTTAAATTGCTGGCCTGCTATTTTTACTACTGCTAACATAAAATTCCCAAATTTAGGACGGCAAAGGTAAGGGTTTAGCGTTAAAACTGAACCAGGATTACGAAAAAATATACACGGAGAACCATTATTTGGGGAAAACCAGCGGCCTTCTGGTTGAAAATCAGTTAAAACCTGCTTAATAAACAGCATATTCTCTTTACATTCGCCCCTGAAATATGCGCTATATATACCGGTTTATACAGATACTGTTCACAGTTTATGCCTTTTTGATTTTTACTGGCTTCCTGCTGCTGATATTCCCCTTAGTTGTTGGGGCTTCTTTTTTTGGTAAAATTAAAGGCGGCAATTTTATTTATAAACTTTGCCATGCATGGGCCCACTTCTTCTGTTTTATGACAGGGATCTTTCACCGGAACATATTTGAAGCACCACATGACCGGTCAAGACAGTATGTTTTTGTATTTAATCATATTTCTTATGTAGATATACCGGTTATTTTAAAAACCATCCGCAGGCAACAATTCAGGATCTTAGGAAAGGCTGAAATGGCCAAAGTTCCCTTGTTTGGATTTATTTACAGAAGTGCTGCAGTAATGGTAGACAGGAGCAGCGCTGAAAAAAGAGCCAAAAGTGTGCTGCAATTAAAAGCTGTATTAAAAAAAGGAGTTTCCATTGTAATTGCTCCCGAAGGCACTTTCAATATGACGCATAAACCATTGAAAGAATTTTATGACGGTGCTTTTAAGATTGCAATAGAAACACAAACAGCTATAAAACCCGTTTTGTTTTTGGATGCTTACGACCGTATGCGGTACGAATCAATAATTTCTATTAATCCAGGAAGATCAAGATCGGTTTACCTGGAAGAAATACCTGTTGCAGGGCTTACATTGAATGATGTAGATTTTTTAAGAGAGAAAGTATATAAACTAATGGAAGAAAAACTGATAGCCTATAAAGCAAGCTGGATAAAACCAACTGCTTAATAAACAAAAGACTTCTATTAACTTTAGGCGCATAAGATGAGCACAGGAAACGAAATACAATTTGCAGACGATTCATCTGGTTTTTGGGCAGAGATCATATTGCCTTTGGCCCTGCCAACAACTTATACATATTCCATCCCGCAAGAATTATTGGCAAGAACTACACCCGGGTGCAGGGTAGAAGTTGTTTTTGGCAAGCAAAAAAAATATGCCGGAATCATAAAATCTGTTCTTGATAAAAAACCACCTTATCCCACAAAAGAAATTTTGAATGTACTGGATGATGAGCCAATACTATTTCCACAGCAGTTAATGCTGTGGCAATGGCTCAGCGAATATTATATGTGTAGCGAAGGCGAAGTAATGGCCGCTGCTTTACCAACGCATTTTAAGATCAGCAGCGAAACGATCCTGGTTTATAACGAAGAGATTGGTGAAGATTTTACCCATTTAAATGATGAAGAGTTTTTAGTAGCAGAAGCATTGTTGTTAAAAAAAGAATTAAGGTTAACAGAAGTACAGCAGATACTGGATATAACACATGTATATCCCCTGGTAAAAAAATTGATTGATAAAAAAGTTTGTTTTGTTTGGGAAGCTATGGATGAGCAGTATAAAGTGAAAAAAGAAAATTATGTTATTCTTAATCCTGAATACAGTACTGAAGAAAAGTTAAGCGAACTGCTTAATAACTGGAGCAGGGCACCCAAACAAATGGAACTGTTACTGGCTTACCTGCATCTGCAAAAAACAGAAGGCGATGTTACCCAAGCTGAATTGCTGAAAAAATCGGGTGCTTCGGTTGCACAACTGAAAGGCCTTTCCGAAAAAAATATTTTGATCATTGAGAAACGGGCGGTTGACAGGATAAGATCGTTGCCCAAAAATGTAGAAATAGATTTTGAGTTCAGTGCTGCACAACAGGAAAGCTCTGATAAAGTTGCGAAAGCATTTGAAACAAAAAATGTTTGCCTGCTGCACGGTGTAACCAGCAGCGGTAAAACACAGGTATATGTAAAACTGATTGAAAAATATTTTTCGCAGGGGCAGCAGGTGTTGTATTTATTGCCGGAGATCGCTTTAACAACCCAGATCATCCGCAGGCTGCAAAAACATTTCGGCGGCAATATCACCATTTATCATTCACGGTTTAATAACAACGAGCGCATAGAATTGTGGAATAAGATACGAACCGGCGAAGTAAAGATAGTGCTGGGTGCAAGGAGCGCCCTGTTCCTGCCCTTTAAAGACCTTGGGCTCATCATTGTGGACGAAGAGCATGATCCTTCATTCAAGCAGCAGGATCCGGCTCCCAGGTACAATGCAAGGGATGCGGCAATTTATTACGCATCGCTTTTTAAGGCAAAAGTTTTACTGGGCAGCGCCACGCCATCTGTTGAAAGTTATTTTAATGCCATGCATGATAAATATGCTTTGGTGGAATTGAATGAACGTTTTGGCGGCATTAAATTACCTGAAATTGAAATTGTGGATACCAGGCAGGTTGTACAAAGAGGTAAAGTGATGATAAGCCCGCAGTTAAAAGAAGCCATGCAAAAAGCTTTGGATGCCGACAGGCAGGTTATCCTGTTTCAAAACCGCCGGGGTTATAATCCTTATTTAATTTGCGGGGCCTGTGGTTTTATTCCGCAGTGTACGCATTGCGACGTTTCGCTAACGCTGCACAAATTCAGCAATAAGCTGCATTGCCATTATTGCGGCAGCGTGTATCCAAAATTAATTACCTGCCCTGCATGTGGCAGCAATAACTGGCTAGAGAAAAATTTTGGCACCGAAAAAATTGAAGAGCAATTAGAAGATGATTTTCCCAAAAATAAAATTGCAAGGATGGATGTGGATAGTGTGCGTGGAAAAACGGCACATGATAATTTAATTCAGTTGTTTGAACAGCACCGGCTGGATATTTTAGTGGGAACACAAATGGTGGTAAAAGGTCTGGATTTTGATAAGGTGAGTCTTGTCGGAATTCTGGATGCGGATGGTTTATTGGCGTTCGCCGATTTTAGAGTGAACGAAAGGGCTTTTCAATTGATGGAGCAGGTGAGTGGTCGTGCAGGCAGAAAG